>CAYGCW010000298.1:0-3686 GCA_964348465.1 uncultured Acidimicrobiia bacterium
GAGTGGGACATCCCGCTGTCGGGCGCAGGCATCGACATCGAGGCCGCATCCGACCCGAGGGCCGGGGAGAGTGGCGGCTTCCCGCTGGCGGTGCTCGGCGGGGTGGCCGCCGCTGCCGCGGTGGCGGCGGTCGGCGGAGTCGTCGTGATGCGGCGACGCAACCGCGGCGATGAGACGGCCGGGCCGCCAGAGGTGCAGGCTGCGGAGCCCGCCGCTGAAGCGGCGGAGCCGGTCGCTGAAGTCGCTGGGGACCGGCTGATCGAGGCCACCCCGGAGGAGCCGCCCCTCCATTGAGGTTGATCAGCCGGTGAACACCTGCACGGTCATCAGACCGAGCGGGCCGGCCACGACGCCGACCCCGACGCGGCGGAACTCCACGCTGAGGATGTTGGCCCGGTGCCCGTCGCTCGCCATCAGGCCCCGGTGGACGTCGGCCGCAGTGGCCGCCATGGCCAGGTTCTCGCCGGCGACCCGGTAGACGATGCCCGCGGCGGCGAGGCGATCCGACGCGCTCCCGGTGGCCGGGGAACGATGGGCGAATCGGCCCGTCGTGTACATCTCGAATGCGTGGTCGGCGCCCACGCCGGCGAGCGCCGGCGCCCATGCCAGCGGATCGAGGCCGGCATCGACCCGGGCCCGATTGAGCCGTTCGTAGACGCCGGCGGCGGCGGCGTCGTCGCGCTGCAGCCGGTCGCGGTGGGTCTCGGGCAGCAGCAGCGTCTCGTCGCCCTCGAGCACCAGCCTCCTGGCACCGACCGCGTCGCGCAGGCCGAGCAGAGTCTGGACGATCCGGTCGCCCGACAGCCGGGTGAACACGCGCTGCGGGACTCCTCCGGGCCGCGTCAACGCCTGGGAGACGGCCGAATCGTCGAGCTGGCCGGAGACCGCAGACGGCACCGGCAGGATCGCCAACAGCGACAACAGCAGCGTTGCCACGAACACCCCCCAGGCCAGGGCCAGCCCCGCCCCCGAGGCGCGGTTGACGAGGTTCATCCCCGGCATGCGGGCGTGTCGCTCCAGGGCCCGGGCGGCGACCGCCGCCGCCAGCCCCACCGCGAAGAACAGCGCGACGCCGGCGACGAAGCGGGCGACGTCGTCACCGGCACCGGACATGTCGGCGATGACGCCCCCGACCGGGCCGCTCAGCCGGAAGGCGGCCACCACCCCGGCCAGGAGACCGACGAGGTCCATCGCCTCGCGCACGAACCCCCGGAACCAGCCTCGCACCAGCAACAACGCCAGCCCCGCCCCGAGCAGCAGGTCAATCACGGGAGCGCTCCCCCACCGGCATCGTCAGACCAGCTCGATGCGGATGCGCTTGTTGGCTTTCCCTTTGCTCTCGGTCTTGGCGACGCGCACGCGGCCGACCTCGGCGGTGTTGGCGACGTGGGTGCCGCCGTCGGCCTGGCGGTCGAGACCGGCGATGTCGATCACCCGGATGGGGTCGACGTGCTCGGGGATGAGGTTGACCTTCGTGCGGATGAGGTCGGGGTCCTGCAGGGCCTCCGTCCGGGGCACGAGCTGCACCTCGACGGGGTGGCCGCCCGCCAGCGCCTCCTTGAGGCGCTCCTCGACCTGCTTACCGAACTCCACGGAGATCGACTCGAGCTCGAAGTCCATCCGAGCCGACCCGGGCTCCATGTTCCCGCCGCTCACCTTGGCATCGAAGTCCCTGAAGATGATCGCCGACAGGACGTGCAACGCGGTGTGGGTCCGCATCAGCGTGTAGCGGCGATCCCAGTCGATGCGGGCCACGACGTCGGTGCCGACCGGCGGTGGATCGCCCGCCACCACGTGCAGGTGGACGCCGCCCCGCTTGACGGTGTCGGTGACCTCCACGGAGCCGCCCTCCCATTCCAGCCACCCGGTGTCCCCCGGCTGGCCCCCGCCGCGCGGGTAGAACACGGTGCGGTCGAGGACGATCGCGTCCTCGCTCAGGTCGACCACCGTGGCCGCCGTCTCGGTGGCGTAGGCGTCGGTGGCGGACAGGTCGTGGGTCATGGTCGCTACCTCCTGGCTCGGCCCACCCTACTCCCGAAAGCGCGAAAACCGCCCTTAGTTCTCCTCGGCGGGCGCCTGCGGACCGGGGAGCGGCGGCGGCTCTTCGAGGGGCTCTTGTCCGATGCGCCGCAGCCGCGAGATGAGCGTCTCGGGCGCGGGGGCTTCTTCGATGAGGGCCTCCTCCGCCTCGTGCCACGTTTGCCCGAGCACCCGGGTCCGCCAGTAGTGACCGAGGATGATCTTGATGACCGCCACCGTCGGCACCGCCAGGAGCACGCCCCACAGGCCGCCGAGGGTCCCGCCGATCAACAGAGCGAAGATGATCGTCGCCGGATGGAGCCGCACGGTGACACCGAGAACGTTGGGCGTGATGAAGTGGTTGTCGATCTGCTGTACGACGATTGCCACGAGCGCGGCGAGCACCGCCGTGCTCAAGTTGCTCTCCGTGAGCCCGACCAGCACGCCGAGGGTGCCGCCCACCCAGGGTCCGACGAACGGGATGATGTTCAGGAAGCCGGCGATCATCCCGATCAGCAGCCAGAACGGCAGCCCGATCAGGTAGAAGCCGATGCTGGTCATCACGCCCACGATGAGCGCCACCAGCAGCTGGCCCCTTATGAAGCCGCCGACGGCGTTGCCCACGGCGTTCGAGACGTGGGTCACCTCGCCCCGCAGGCGATCCGGGAGAAGGGCCTGGGCCCGCTCGCGGAGCTTCGGCAGATCGATCAGCAGGTAGAAGGCCACCACCGGGGCGAAGATGATCAACAGCAGGGTCTCGAGGATGGTCAGCGTCACGTCCCCGATCCGGCTGAGGTTGTTGGTGAGGAAGTCGCCGTTGTCGGCCGCCTCCTGGAAGCGCTCCCGCAGCTCGTCGTAGTCCGGAACGTCGATCGTGAGGCCCAGGTCGTCGCTCCACTCCTGCACCTGGTTGGCGGAGCGGTTGTAGATCTCGGGGAAGCGATCGCCGAAGTCGGAGGCCTGGCTGCTGATCGCCGGGATCGTGGCCCAGCCCACCAGCGTCAGCAGGCCGGCCAGAGCCAGGTAGCTGAGGCAGGAGCCCAGCAGCCGCGGGATGCCGGCCCGGTGCATGCGGGTGACGATGGGATTCAGGACGAACAGGATCGCCAGCGCGAAGACCACGGCCGGGATGAGGTTGGCGACATGGGCGAGCACCCAGATGGTGACGCCGAGGAGCAGCAGCGTGCCGAGCAGGCTCCAGCTCATGATGCCGACGCGGCTGACCGCCTCGTAGAGCCGGGAACGCGAGGGACGATCCATTGGCCCGTGATTGTACCGGGGAGACCCCGGCGGCCTCAGCGGTCGCCTTCGCCGCGCCGGACGTGCTCGGTGAGGGCGCGCTGCCGGGCCTCGGCCCTCGTGCGGCGCAGGCGGCGGATAGTCAGCGGGTCTGCTGCGAGTGCGTCGTCGTCGTCGACCAGCCGCCGCAGCACCTGGTAGTAGCGGGTGGCGCTGATCCCGAGGTACTCGCGGACGGCCCGGTCCTTGGGGCCGGGGTACTGCCACCAGGAGGACTCGAATGCGAGCACCTTGCGATCGCGTTCGGAGAGGGCCATGCCCGGCAGGCTAAAGACCGGGTGTGACATAAACGCGGATTTCGCGAGCTGGCGGAGGGAATCGAACCCACGACCTGCCGCTTACAAGGCGGCTGCTCTACCAACTGAGCT
>CAYGCW010000299.1:0-3686 GCA_964348465.1 uncultured Acidimicrobiia bacterium
CCATGTTCCACGCCGTCGGCATCACCCCCGAGGCGCCGACCCTCTCCGATGCTCTGGGCAGTGAGAAGGACGTGCCCGTGATCCGGGTGACCATCGACGAGCTGACGCTGGCGCGCGACGACCTGAGCACCGTGCCGGGAGGGCAGCTGGGAGCCGTCGCCTTGGGGACCCCGCACGCCTCGGGCGCCGAGCTGGGGCGTATCGCCGACCTGTTCGGGCCCGACCACGTGGCCGACGGCATCGAGTGCTCCATCAACACGGCCCGAGACGTACTGGCCGACCATCCCGCCGCCCGGCGGCTGGAGTCGGCGGGGGTCGACGTCGTGACCGACACTTGCACCTACCTCAAGCCGATCATGGCGGTGGCGCCGGGGACGGTGGTGATGACGGACTCCGCCAAATGGGCCTACTACGCCCCGGCCAACATCGGGGCCGAGGTCGTGTTCGGTTCGACGGCCGACTGCGTGGCGTCGGCCGTGGCCGGCGAGGTGAGGCGAAGCGATGCCTGGTGGCGGCATGGAACGTGAGGGACGGGCGCTGCTGGCGGGGGTGGCGTCTGGCCCCGTCCTCGAGTTGGCGGCCCCGCTCAGCTTCTGGGGAGGCATCGACGCCGCCACCGGCGACGTCATCGACCGGCGCCATCCCCAGTTCGGGACCAACGTCGCCGGAACGGTCCTCGTGCTGCCGCACGGCAAGGGCAGCTCGTCGGCGTCCAGCGTGCTGGCGGAGTGCCTGCGGCTCGGCACCGGGCCGGCTGCCATCGTCCTCGACAACAGCGACGAGATCCTGCTGGCGGGGGCGGTGGTCGCCCGAGAGCTATACGGAACGGTGTGCCCGATCGTGGTGGTGCAGTCGACGGAAGGCCTGGTCACGGGCGAGCCATGCCGGGTCGAGGGCGACATCGTGGCGACGGGGGAGCCCGCCTAGCGGTCGAAGAGGTCGTGGTCCGGGGGCGGGCGTCCCGCGAGCCCCGGCATCAATGTCTGAGGGCGATCGGCCGCTGCTACGGGGCCAGCAGCTCGCGGGCCATCTTGTAGAGGGCGAAGCCCTCGATGCGCCGCACGTGGTCGGGGCTGCGCCGGAAGCGCCGTCCGATCTCGGCGGGGTCGAGCCCTTCTCCTCGCAGGTGGAGCACTCGACGCTCGAGCGGTCGGAGCACCGTGGCGTGCTCCTGGTGTGACCGGTCGGGCAGACGGGCCAGGTCGGCGATGCGGCCGATGTGGTCGGGAGAGCGCTTGAACCGCCGGGCGATCTCCTCCCGGTCGACGCCGGCATCCTCCAGCTTGAGAACCCGCCGTTCGATGGGTCTGAGATCGGACATGGCGCCTCCCTTTCCCTTCCATCAGCTTACCCGCCGCCCCTCTCGCCCTCTGGGGCGAGAACGCGAAACCGGATCTACACTGGCGCCTCATGAACCCGTCCGTAGCGATCATCGGCGTGGGCTCGATGGGCGAGATGTTCGCCGCCGGGCTCCTGCGGGCCGGCTGGCAGCCGGGCGAGCTGTCCCTGTGCGTGCGGCGGGAAGAGCGGGCCAAGGAGCTCGACGAGCGGCTCGGAGTCTCGCCCGTCCTCGACGTGGCGGCCGCCGTCGCAGATCGCGAGGTCGTCGTCATCGCCGTCAAGCCCCTGGACATCCCGCTGATCCTGGGCGACCTGCAGGACGTGATCCGCCCCAAGCACGTCGTGGTGTCGCTGGCGGCCGGGGTTCCCATCGCCACCTTCGAGGCCGCCCTCAGCGAGGTCCCGGTCGTGCGGGCCATGCCCAACACCCCGGCGGCGGTGGACGAGGGGATCACGGCCTACTGCGCCGGGAGCTTCGTGGATTCCACCGCTATGCAGAAGGCGGAGCAGGTGCTGGGGGCGGTGGGGCAGATCATCCGGCTGGGTGAACAGCACCTCGACGCCGTCACAGCCGTTTCGGGCACCGGTCCCGCCTACGTGTTCTTGCTGGCGGAGGCCCTGACCGAGGCCGCCCTGCGGGAAGGCCTCCCGCATCATGCCGCCGAGCAGCTCGTGGCCCAGACCATGCGGGGCGCCGGCATCCTCACCGAGTCGTCGAAGAGCACACCGGCGGCGCTGCGCGCCCAGGTGACGTCGCCTGGAGGGACGACGGCGGCCGCCATGCACATCCTCGACGGGGGCGGTTTCCGCTCCCTCATCGAGGATGCGGTGCGGGCGGCGGCCGGACGGTCCCGCGAGCTGGGTGCTCCCGAGGACGCCTGAGCGGCCGCCCCGTCCGCGAGCCCCCACCGCCGGCGGCTGGAGTGGCTCCATGATCCAGCCCGGCACGAGACCACGGCCCCGCGAGCTCTTCTGCGGCCCGGGCTGACCCCCGGCTCTATCCTCACCCGGCATGACCAAGCGATTCCTGGCCCCCCTGCTCGTGTTGCTGATGGTGGCGGCGCCCGCCTCGGCCCAAACGACGTCGGACGCCGCCGAGTCCGTCGCCGAGCAGGGCTACTACCTCGGTCCGGGCACCGACATCAGCGAGTCACGGGTGTCGGACCTCGTGTCGCGGGCCCGCAACGCCGGGTACCGCCTGTCGCTCGTGGTCCTCGACTCGGAGCCGCCGGGAGGAGCGTCGACCTTCGCCGGCGCCGTCTGGGACGCCACTGGCGGGAACGGCACCGTCCTGGTACTCACCGAGGACGGCTTCGTGGGCTACGAGACGGACGCCGAGCTGCCGCGATCGCAAGTGGAAGCGGCCCTCGACGCGGCCGATGCCGCCGGCGGCAGCGACCTCACCTACCTCAGCAACGTCGTCGGCGACCTGGTGGGGGAGCAGGCGACGCCGACCGAGCAGGCTCCGGCCCGCTCCTCAGGCGGCGGGGGCGGGGGGCTGTTGATCCTGCTGCTGATCGTCGGCGGGGGTGCGCTCTTGGTGTGGTTCACGATGCGACGCTCGAAGAGGGCGGCGCAGGCCCGGGCCGAAGGCGACATCGCCTCGGCACGCAAGGAGATCCAGGCCCAGCTCGATTCGATGGCCAACGACATCCTCGATCTCGAGTCGTCGGCGCGCCTCGGCGGCGACAAGGCGGTGGAGTACTTCGAGGCGGGGGCCACGGTCTACGAGCAGGCTTCCGAGCAGTTCGAAAGGGCGCAAACGCTCCAGCAGCTGGAGGAGCTGGCCGGCCGCCTGGACGAGGCCGCCTGGCAGCTCGATGCCGCTCAGGCCATCGTGGAGGGCGATCCCATCCCGCCCAAGCCGGAGCGGGAGACGGCCCGCTGCTTCTTCGACCCCACCCACCGGGGGCCGATGACGGAGGCCGTCATCAAGACCTCGGCCGGCGACAAGGAGGTGCGGGTCTGCAAGGCCGACGCCGCCAAGCTGCGGGCGGGGCAGCGGCCCGACCCGCGGATGATCGACGTGGGGGGGCGACGCGTGCCGGCGCCGCGCGCTCCTCGCAGCCACGGCGGAGGGGGATTCGGGGGGATGGACCTGCTGTCGATCCTCATCGGGGGTGCCTCCCAGGCCTTGCCCGACCTGCTGGGGTCGCGGCGGGGGGGCCGGCGCTCGGGGGGCGGCCTCTTCGGAGGGCAGCGCTCTGGTGGCGGTCTGTTCGGGCGGTCGCGTCGAACGGCGCCGTCTCGCCGGTCGGGCCCCATCCCCGGGCCGTCGTCGCCCCGCACCGAGAAGCGGTCCCCCCAGGCGAAGCGCTCGCGCGGGGGGCGGCGCCGGCGCCGGT
>CAYGCW010000300.1:0-3642 GCA_964348465.1 uncultured Acidimicrobiia bacterium
GCAACGCATTCGAACGGACGATCCTCCCGGCGTCGGGCCTCTCCAGCCCGGCGACGATGCGCAGGAGCGTCGACTTGCCGCTGCCGTTGGCCCCGATCACCGCGATCCGCTCCCGCGCCGCGATGCCCAGCGAGACCCCGTCGAGCACGGGGTTCTCCGGGTACGCCTTCGACACCGACTCCAGACTCAGCAGGTGCACGAGGCTTGAGGGTACGGCCGCCGCGGCGCCGTAGAGCACCCGGATGGCCCGCATCAGCCGGATGGCCCGTCCTTCGAGGTCGTCGGTGTACATGCCGGCCAACGTACGAGCCCGGTGTGACACGGCCGCGCTTGCTCCCCGTCACCATCCCGCGGATCGCCTCCGCGGCAGGCGGAAGGCACCCCTTTGGGCACGACTACGCCGGGCGACACTCCCAGACCCGCGCCTCCCAGACGTAGCGGGTGCCGCGCTGGGTGAGGCCGACGATGCCGTCGGTCGCGAGCTGACGCACCGAAGCCGACTCGGCCAGCTCGGCGGGGAGCGGGATCGCCTTCTCGATCAACTTGCGGACGGTTGCGAACAGCGACCGAGCCGTCTCCAGGATCGATGCCTCGTCCTGGAGGGTGCCGGTGGGCAACAGCAGCCGGCCGGTCGGCTTGATGCGCCGCACCGCCTCCTGGAGCATCCGTATGGGCAGCTCACTCCCCCGCGGACCGCCCCCAATCCGGCTCGGAAACCAGCCGCTCTCCGCCGCGAGCGCATCGGGGATCCCCGAGACGTCCCCGAGAATCACGTCGGCCGCGATGTCCTCCGGCACCGCTTCGAAGAGGTCACCCCGGTAGAACGCCACCCGATCCGCCACGCCGTGCTCGGCGGCGTTCCGGGAGCCCACCTCCACCACGTCCTCGCAGGCGTCGGTGGCGTGGACCCGGCCCGCCCCCAGCTTGGCGGCGATGATGCCGAGGATGCCCGTGCCGCAGCCGACGTCGATGACCACCTCGTCCGGCTCGATCTCCATGGCCTTGGCCATCAGGCCCGACACGGTCGACGGCACGAACGTGTGCTCGGACACGGCCAGCCGCATCGGCCCGAGCCGACCCTTCCAGTCGAAGAACCCTCTGTCGCTCACAGCTCCTCCCTGTGACGGCACTGTAACCCGGCGGCGAGCGATGCCGCCCGGCGTGGCTGCACGAACATGCATAGACTCCCACGTTCCCCAGCCAGGCACGTCATTGGCCTCAGATTCCCCCCGCGACCACGGCGACGATCCTTCAGACGCCCACCGGGAAAGCTCCCCCGATCGGGACGCTCGCTTCTCGGCGCTGCTGGAAGCTTCGCTCGACGCCATCGTCGCGATGGACGACCGCGGCACCGTGGTCGAGTTCAACGCCGCCGCCGAGCAGATGTTCGGCTACAGCCGCGCCGAGGCGGTCGGCCGGCTCATGGGCGACCTGATCGTGCCTCCGAAGCTTCGCGAAGCCCACAAGGCGGGTTTGGAGCGCTATCTCGACAGCGGGGAGCCCCGCGTCCTCGGGAAGCGGCTCGAGCTGCCGGCGATCCGGCGCGGCGGGGAGGAGTTCCCGGTGGAGGTGACGATCACCCGCGTGGCGCTGCCCGGCCCGCCACTCTTCGCCGGCTACCTGCGCGACATCACCGACCGCAGACGGTCGGAAGCCGCCCTGGGCCGCCAGATACGCCAGCGGGCCGCCGTCGCCGAGATCGGCAGGCACGCCATCACCGCCGGCAGCATCGAAGAGCTGTCCCAGCTTGCCGCCGACGGCAACCCGCATCTGCTGGCGTCCCTCCAGGCAGACGGCCCCGAGCCCGAGTGGCCGGCCGGCCTCATCGACGAGGTGCTGGCGAAGGACTCGGCCGTGGTCAGGGCACCGCAGGACGGTGCGCCCGCCGTCCTCGGCATCGCCATTCGTGGCGGAGGCGGTGTCTACGGAACCATCTGCACGCAGGTGCCGGCCTCCGACTACCACGACGGCGACGCCGAGTTCCTGGAGTCGTTCGCCAACGTCCTGGCGGCGGCCGCCGATCGCTCCCAGGTCCAGGCCGAGCTGCGCACCTCGCAGGAGCAGCTCGACGTGATCTTCCGCAGCGTCGCCGACGCCATCACCGTGCAGAACGCGGCGGGCGCCCTCCTGTACGCCAACGGCGCCGCCCGGCGCCTCTTGGGAATCGACCCGAACCTGGACCTCGCAGACCTCGACATTGCGGACCTCATGGGCGCATACGAGATCATGGACGCCGAGCGCAGGCCCCTCGATGCCGCACAGCTCCCGGGGCGCAGGGTGTTCACCGAGGGGGCCAGCCAGGAGGCCTTGGTTCTGTACCGAATCAGGAGCACCGCCGAGGAGCGGTGGAGCCGCGTGCGCTCGGCGCCGGTCTTCGGCGCGTCCGGCGACGCAGAGCTGGCCATCAACATCATCCAGGACGTCACCGAGGAGGTCAGGGCTCGCCACGCCCAGCAGCTCCTCGCGCAGGTCGGCGCCACGCTCGGCACCACCCTCGACTATGAGGAGACCTTGCGCCGCGTCGCCGATGCGATCGTGCCCGACTATGCAGACTGGTGCACAGTGGACCTGGTCGACCATTCCGGCAGGTTCCGCTCCGTGGCCGTCGCCCACTCGGATCCCGAGAAGGTGGAACTGCTCCGCCTGTTCCGTCAGCGGCAGTCCTACTCGGTCGAAGACGACGTGCCCATCGCTGCCGTGGTCCGCACCGGCCGCTCCCAGGTGATCCCGGAGATTCCCGACGAGCTGCTCGTCAGAGCCGTCACCGACCCGGAGCAGCTCGAGCAGATCCGCAGCCTGGGATTCCGCAGCAGCCTCATCGTGCCGCTGCGGTCGGCAGGTCAGATCATCGGCGTGATCGCCATGGCGACCGCCGAGTCGGGCCGCCGCTACCGCCAGCACGACGTGCCGGCGTTCGAGGAGATGGCCCGCCGGGCGGCTGCCGCGATCGAGAACGCCCGCCTCTACAGCGAGCGGAACTACATCGCCCAGACGCTCCAGCGGTCGCTGCTGCCTCCCTACCTGCCCGAGGTGCCGGGGCTGGAGATCGCAGCCTCGTACCACTCGGCCGGCAGCGGCCTCGATGTGGGCGGAGACTTCTACGACCTCTTCCGCTTCGACGAGCGGCGCTGGGCGGCCGCGGTCGGCGACGTCCAGGGCAAGGGTGTCGAGGCCGCCGCCCTCGTAGGCATCGCCCGCCACACGCTGCGGGCGGCGGCCCTCAGCGCGTCCCGGCCCGAGCAGGTGCTGCGGCTGGTCAACAAGGCGCTGCTCACCCACCCCACCGACCGCATGTGCACCGCCGTGTTCACCGTCCTGGAACTCACCGACGGGGGTCTCGAGGTGACCGTGGCGGCCGCGGGCCATCCCGCCCCGGTCGTCAGGCGGACCGACGGCTCCACCGCGCCGGTGCCGGCGCGCGGCACGCTGCTGGGCATGTTCGAGGATGTGGAGATCACGGTCGCCGCCGCCCGGCTCGCCCGGGGCGAGCACCTCATCCTCTACAGCGACGGCGTGGCGCCGCACGGGGCGTCGCTGCCCGAGTTCGCCGTGGACGTGACCGCTTCTGTGACCTCGGACGGCTCCGCAGCGGGGATGGCGGCCGAGCTGGCCCGGCGGGTCGCCGACGCTCAGCCGGACGGT
>CAYGCW010000301.1:0-1189 GCA_964348465.1 uncultured Acidimicrobiia bacterium
GTCAAATACAAGCACGCTGCCGCCGACGTACTCGAACTCGACGAACGCCAGCTTCCCTTGCTGGCTGTGCTCTTGCTGCGGGGACCTCAGACTCCGGGCGAGTTGCGGCAGCGCACCGGCCGCTACGTGGAGTTCTCCAGCCTGCCCGAGGTCGAGGTGAGTCTCGATGGGCTCCGGGTGCTCGGCCTCGCCGAGGAGCTGGCACGCGACCCCGGACAGAAGGAGAACCGGTGGCAGGATCTCGTCCGGCGTGAGCCGATGGCGGTTGCCGCGGCGGTGCCAGCGGACGAGCACACCGAGCCCGCCGAGCCCGAACCCGACCGGCTCGCCGAGCTCGAACAGCGTGTGACTCGGCTGGAAGCGCGCCTGCAACAGCTGCTCGACGTGCTGGACGAACCCGGCATCTGAGCCGCCGCAGTGCGGCGTCCACATTCCTGTCACAACCTCGAAGTACGGTGTCCCTCATGGGCATGCGGGCCACCATCACGTCCGACGACGAGCTGCGGATCGATCCGGACGGCTGGGATGGTGCGCTGCGGCTGAGCGACGGTCCGCAGCTGGTGGTCGGGGGGCCGGGTACCGGGAAGACGGAGTTCCTGGTGCGCCGAGCGCATCACCTGGTGACCCACGCTGGCGTCCCCGGGCCCCGCATCGTCGTGCTCTCTTTCGGCCGGCGCGGTGTCGCCGACCTGGAGCGGCGGCTGCGCATGAGGCTGGCGACGCCGGCGCAGCCGGTGGCCGCGCTCACGTTCCACTCCCTCGCCGCCGGGTTGGTGGAACGACATGCGACCGGCCGGGGCTGGCCGCGGCCGCCCCAGATCCTCACGGGACCCGAGCAGACGGCCTTGATCCGCGAGCTGCTCGCCGAGGAAGACCCGAAGGAGTGGTCGCCGGCGTTTCGTCAGCTCCTCACCTCGGCCACCTTCGCCGAGGAGGTCACCGACTTCGTGCTGCGTGCCAGCGAGCAGATGCTGAGCCGAGACGATCTGGCCGCGCTGGTGGCAGCGCGCCACGACTGGCGCGGTCTCCCCGGGTTCGTCGCTCGCTATCGCCGCCGGCTCCGGGAGCGGGGCCGGATCGACTACGGGGTGCTGCTGGCGGAGGCGACGGCCATCGTCGAGACCGAGCCATCCGTTGCGGAGACGTTCGACTACGTGCTCGTCGACGAGTACCAGGACACGACTCTCGC
>CAYGCW010000301.1:1199-1955 GCA_964348465.1 uncultured Acidimicrobiia bacterium
GCCGCGGCGCGCCTCGTGCCTGACGATCTGCCCGGCCACGCCGGGACGATGACTACCGCCGCCGGCGAGGGGCGGGTCGACGTGCACGTCTTCGAGCAGCAAACGGCCGAGGCGGAGTGGGTGGCCGGCGAGATCGTCCGCCTCCATCTGGTCGACCACCTGCCGTACGAGCGGATGGCGGTCTTCGTCCGCAGCAAACGCCGTTTCCTGCCGGAGTTGTCCCGTGCGCTGCATCGTCGGGGTGTGCCCCACGACCCGCCGGCAACCAGGCTGGCGGAGCAGCCGGCGGCTCGATTCGTGCTCGATCTCGTCACCGCCGCCTGCGGCGACCCGACCGATGCGGTGCGGGCCCTCCGCCGCATCCTGCTGGGACCGTGGTTCGAGCTGCCCCTGGCTTCGCTGCGCGACATCGAGCGCCAAGGCCGCGCCTCGGGGCTCACCTGGACCGCCGCCATGCGTCGCGCCTCCGCCGACCTCGCTCCGCTGGCGGCCATGCTCGAGGATGCGACGTGGGCGAACGACGCCACCGCCGTGGACGGCGTCTGGCACGTGTGGTCCGGACTCCCTCAGCTCGCCACCGTGGTCCGGGACGAAGGGCGCACCGCGGAACGGGCCGCATGGGCGTCGCTCACCCAGGTCCTGGGTCGATGGAACCAGCGCAACCCGCACGGCACCCTCGCCGACTACCAGCGTCTGGTGATGAGCGAGGAGTTCGAAGCCCGACCCCTCCTCAGCTACTCGATCCCCGACGACGAC
>CAYGCW010000301.1:1965-3639 GCA_964348465.1 uncultured Acidimicrobiia bacterium
CCCGACCTGCGATTGCGCGATTCGCTGCTCGGGGTGCGTCACCTCTTGCCCGACGTGCCTTCCGCCGCCCCCGACTACCGACGCTTCCGGCTGCAGGAAGAACGCCGTCTGGCCTACACGGCCACCACCCGGGCCACGCGGCGGGTGGTGTGGACGGCCACGTCGACCGGATTCGAAGGAGGGCGGGGCGTGCCGTCCCGCTTCCTCGCCCTGGTGGCCGGCACCAGCACCGTCACCGCCGCCGCCAGCCTCCCGCCGGCACCGCTGCACCCGGTGACGCCCGCCGAAGCCGAAGCCTGGCTGCGGCGCACCGCGGCGGACCCGGAATCTCCCGCCACGGCCCGGCTGGCGGCCCTCGACGTCCTCGCCCAGGGCGGGCGGTGGGGCCTCCGCGACCCCTGGACGTTCAACGGGATGCGACAGCGCGGGCGGAACACCGGCCTCGTCACCGGCGATCTGCGACTGACACCGAGCCACGCCGAAGCCTATGCCGTCTGCCCGCGACGGTACGCCCTGGAGCGCCGGCTCGGCGTGGGCCACCGCAGCGGTCCCCACGCCTCCCTCGGCCAGCTCATCCACGCCGCCATCGAAACCGCCGAACGGAGGGCGTTGGCCGCCGGGGCCACCCGGGGCCGCCTGGGGGACGCCCTCGAAGCCCTCGCCGCCCGCTTCCCGGCCGAGGACTTCGGCGGCGAGCCCCACGCCACGGCCTGGCGGCGGCGGGCGGAGGTGGCGCTGCGATCCCTGTACGAACGATGGCCCAGCGAGGGTCGGGTCGTGGCTGTGGAGCGTGAGGTGCGGGCCGAGCTGGGTGGTGTCCCCTGGCTCGGCCGCATCGACCGGGTCGAGGCCCACGACGACACGTTGCGCATCGTGGATTACAAGACCGGATCGACGGCGGCCAGCCACGCCGACGCCGCCGGTTCGCTCCAGCTGGGGTTCTACCTCCTCGCCGCTGCCGCGGACGACTCGCTCGCCGAGCTCGGCACGCCGTCGGCCGCATGCGAACGGTGCCCGGTGCGCAGCGTGTGCCCGGCGCATCCCGAAGGCGCCGAGGGGTTCGCCGGATGACCTTGCAGGACCTCACCCTCACGCCCGAGCAGCAGGCCATCGTCGATCATCCCCTCGCCCCGCTCCGCGTCGCCGCCGGGGCCGGCACAGGCAAGACCACGACCATCGTCGCGCGGCTGGCGGCGGCGAGCGAGCGGGGGCTCGAGCCGGAGGCGGCGCTCGGCATCACCTTCACCAACAAGGCTGCCGAGGAGCTGGCTGATCGACTCCGCGATGAGCTGGGCGAGCTCGCCGCCGACGGCAGGGAGGTCGAGGTCACCACGTATCACGGTTTTGCGCTTCGCCTCATCACAGAGTTCGGAGCCGTCGTCGGCGTGGAGCGCAACCTGCAGGTGGTCGGACCGGGCTACGTGCGCCAGCTCTTGCACGAGAGCGTCCCCGGGCACAGCTTCACCCATCTCGACATGACGGTGCTGCCCCGACGGGTCGACGAGGCGGCGGCCCTCGGGAGTCAACTCGCAGGAAACCTGCTCCAGCCGGCGGCGCTGCTCGCCCACGCCATCGCTGGCCCGACCGACGATCCTTGGCCGCAGCGCCTGGAGCTGGCGCAGCTGCTGCAGCGCTACTCGGAAAGAAAGCGGTCGCTCGGCGTCGTCGACTACG
>CAYGCW010000302.1:0-977 GCA_964348465.1 uncultured Acidimicrobiia bacterium
GAGGGTGTGTGGACAAGATCCGGACGAGCTGCCCTTCACGCTACGGTGAATCTGTCGGGGAGAGGTGCGTCTCCGGCCATGAAGCAGAGGCAGAAGGGGTGGCCGGCAGGGTCGGCGTAGACCTGGAAGTCATCTCCCTGGGTCGCGCCACTCGCGGGCTGAAGCACCCGCGCACCCAGAGCGATCACCTGCTCGTGGGCGGCAGGGAAGTCTTCGACCCACAGGTCGAGGTGCATCTGCTGAGGCGGGGAGCCGTTGGGCCAGTCAGGTGGCACGTGGCCCGGTGCGTGTTGGACGCCAACTCGTGGCTCGCCGTCGACGATGACCATGTGCCAGCCGTCATCCCGGTCGACTTCGCCACCGAGTACTCCGGCCCAGAACGCACTCTCTGCCTCGAGGTCTGCGGCGTCGAAGGTGACCACCTGGTATCTGATTCTCATTCGGCGACAGTACACGGCGAACGGGCCGGCCGTGCCTTGGCTGCATGCAACGGCTGGATGTACTTCGTCTGATCACCAGACAGCTGCTGCGGGATCTCATCAGGTCTCAGGTGCGCCACGGCAAGCCAGGAGGTACTCGAGAGCACGTTCCTCGAAATGCCGGTCGCAAACGACGTACTCCGATCTGCGGAGACGCGAAGTTCGTCTTCAACCGATCCGAAGTGCTTGACTTGCGTGACTGTGATGCTCACGCGAGCAGACGACCGAACCTATGCCCGGCGGGCGGGTGTCCTCCGGGCCACTATCGTCGTGATCCTGGCACTAGCCGGAGCAGGGTGCACCGCCGATGGGGGCTCCGTCAGCGTAACGGCGCAGCCGGGAGGAGGCCAGAGTTCGACGACCATGACTACGGAGGCACCGGTCGTTGCGCCTCCGGATACGGAACCGGTGGCGACCACGCAGGCTGCCGTGGTGGTGGAGACCACGGAGCCGGTGGCGACCACGCGGGCTGCGGTGGTGGTGGAGACCACGGTGCCG
>CAYGCW010000302.1:1077-3627 GCA_964348465.1 uncultured Acidimicrobiia bacterium
TGGTGTCGAGCGGTGGTGACGTGGCGGCGCACCGGGCGATCGACGCGGTCAACACCTACTACGGGCGGCCGGGGCTGCCGATCGGGGTGGTGTCGGGCCCGGCACCGACGCATCCGTCGCGTTACACGGCCGAATTGGCGGCGGGGTTCGCCAACGACGTGGGGACTCCCTCCGACGCGGTGGATCTGTATCGGGAGATCCTGGCGGGTGAGCCGGACGGCTCGGTGACGATCGTCAGTATCGGGTTCTTGACCAATCTGGCGGAGCTGTTGGCGTCTCCGCCCGATCAGCACAGCAGCCTGTCCGGTGAGGAGCTGGTGGCGTTCAAGGTGAGGCGTTGGGTTGCCATGGGAGGCTTCTATCCCGATTCCGTGGATCATCCCCGGGGTGCGGAGTTCAACTTCGCCCAGGACGCGGCGGCGACGATGACCGCGGTCTCCGGTTGGCCGACCCCGGCGGTGTTCAGCGGATGGGAGGTCGGCAACGACCTCCTCACCGGGGCAGTGTTACAGGCGGAGACGCCGGCGGAGAACCCGGTCCGCGAGGCCTACCGGCTCTTCAACGGTGGGGAGAACCACCGGAGTTTCGACCTGACCGCAGTGTTGGCCGCGGTCAGGGGTACGGCCGGCATGTTCGAGATGTGCCGGGGCCGCAACGTCGTCGCCGCCGATGGCAGCAACCAGTGGGAGCACGACGCCGACGGCCAACACGGCTATCTGCGCAGCCTGGTTCCCAACCAGGAGATCGCCGCCGTCCTCGACGGCCTCCTCGTCGCACCACCACAGCGACCCGCCGGCTGACCGGCCGAGTGGCTGGACACGTCTGGGTCTTCGGTGCCCGCCGGATCCTTCTCCGAGCCGAGATGGTCGGGGTAGGGTGACGCAGAGGCGGGGTCGGGCATCGGGAGGGATCCAGATGCGAGGGAAGCGCTCGTGAGCGATTCGACGGACCTGGGAATACCGGGCCTGGAGGATGCAAGGCCGGTCGGCCGGGGCGCCTTCGCCACCGTGTACAAGGCGCGCCAGCCTGCGTTCCGACGCACCGTGGCCGTCAAGGTGCTCACTGCGGCCGAGCTCGACGAAGAAGGCAGGCAGCGGTTCGAGCGCGAGTGCCATGCGCTGGGGCTCCTGTCCGATCATCCGGGGATCGTGAACGTTCACGAGGCCGGGTTCACCCCCGAGGGCCGCCCCTACCTCGTCATGGCCTTCGTCGAGAAGGGAACGCTCGCCGATCGCCTGCGCGATCACGGCCCGATCCCGTGGCCGGAGACTCTGGCGATCCTCATCCGGCTCGCCGGCGCGCTCGAGACGGCCCACCGGAGCGCCGTCATCCATCGCGACATCAAGCCGGCCAACGTGCTCATCTCGCGGTACGGCGCCCAGCTCAGCGATTTCGGCATCGCTCGGATCTCCGGCGGGCCCGAGACGCGGAGCGGGGTCGTGACCGCAAGCATCGCCCACGCCGCGCCCGAGGTTCTGAACGGTCAGCGACCAACGGTGGCAGCTGACGTCTACTCGCTGGGCTCGACGGCGTACGCGATGCTGACCGGGCAGCCCGCCTTCGTGCGCGACACCGACGAGTCGATGCTGCCGATCCTGATGCGGATTCAGACCGAGGCGCCACCTGACCCCCGAGAGCACGGCGTGCCCGACGACTTCGCCGAGCTTCTCGAGGCCTCCATGGCCAAGGACCCCGAGGCGAGACCCCAGTCGGCGCTCACCTTCGGCCGCCTCCTCCAGGATGTGCAACGTGCCCACGGACAGCCGGTCACGGAGTTGGTCGTGGCGGCGGAGGGTGGAGCCGACGCGACGATCGCCGTGCCACCGGACTCAGAAGTCGGCAGGACCGGGGAACGCGAGGTCGCCACCGGGACCGCAACCGCCGGTGATCGCGAAACCCGGATCGTCGAATCGGGAGCGCTGTTGGGCACTGGCGAAATGTCGGCGGACCGGACGGAGGAGGACGGCCGGGGACGACGACGGCTCTTCGCCGGGCTCTTCGCCGGGGCCGGCCTTCTCGCTGCGATCGTGATCGCGGTCGTGTTGGCCACGGCCGGTGGAGGCAGCGGCGAAGTTGGCCAAGCCGCGACGACCCGCGCGCGGGCGGCAACGACCCCGCCGGCTACGGAGACACCGGTCGTTGCACCTCCGGACACGGAGCCGGTGGCGACCACGCGGGCTGCGGTGGTGGTGGAGACCACGGTGCCGGTGCCGGCTGAGGGGGAGCCGGTGTGTGGGACGGCCGCGGCGGCGATGTTGCCGGCCGAGGGCGAGCCGGTGCGGGTGATCCTCGACACGGATTTCGCCTCCGATGTCGACGACGTGGGGGCGTTGGCGGTGTTGCATGCGTTGATCGACGCCGGCGAGGCCGAGCTCCTGGCGGTGATGGTGTCGAGCGGTGGTGACGTGGCGGCGCACCGGGCGATCGACGCGGTCAACACGTACTACGGGAGGCCGGGGCTGCCGATCGGGGTGGTGTCGGGCCCGGCACCGACGCATCCGTCTCGTTACACGGCCGAATTGGCAGCGGAGTTCGCCAACGACGTGGGGA
>CAYGCW010000303.1:0-3599 GCA_964348465.1 uncultured Acidimicrobiia bacterium
CGGCGTCGCCCTCGCCGCCATCCAAGCCCTCGCCGCCCGCGTCGCCGAACTCGAAACAGAGCTCGCCGCCCTCCAAGCCGGCGGGTAGCAGGAGTACCGTGGCGGCGTGGACGCCGCCACGCGGGCTGCGGTCGACTGGCTGGTGGGCTCGGACGAGCACGGCATCCGCCTCCAGGCGCGCCGCGACCTGCTTGGGGAGGGCGACGCCGACGAGGACATCCTCGCCGGGCCGAAGGTGCAAGCCCTGCTGGCAGGGCAGCAGCCCGACGACGGCTTCGGCGTGCACCCCTACCGCAAGTACGCCGGGGCCCACTGGCGGCTCGTTTCGCTGGTCGAGCTAGGTGTCCCGGCCGGCACCAAGGCTGCAGAGCGGGCGGCCGGCACCGTCCTCGACTGGCTCACATCGGACCGCCACCGCGCCGCCGTCACTGTGATCGACGGACTGACCCGCCGCTGCGCATCGCAGGAGGGCAACGCCCTGGCCGTCGCCAGCCGGCTCGGGATGGCCGGCGATCCCCGCGCCCAACGGATCGCGGAGTCGCTGGCCGGATGGCAATGGCCGGACGGCGGCTGGAACTGCGACGAGCGCTCCAACGGCAGGCGGTCGTCGTTTCACGAGACGCTGGGCCCGGCGTGGGGCCTCTACGAATACGCCTCCGCCACCGGCGCCGCCGGCGCCGCGGCCGCGGCGCGGCGCGGCGCCAAGCTGTTCCTCGAGCACCGGATCTTCCGGCGCGGCGGAACGGGCGAGCCGATCCATCGTTCGTGGATGGCGCTCCATTACCCGGCCTACTGGCACTACGACGTTCTCCAGGCGCTCGTGGTGCTGAGCCGGATGGGGCTGGCCGGCGACCCGCGCGCCGGCGACGCCCTCGATCATCTCGAGAAGCGGCGGCGTGCCGACGGCCGTTGGCACCCGGGTGGTTACTGGTGGAACCCGCCGGGTTCCGGCCGGGGCAACGAGGAGGTCGTCGACTGGGGCCGATCGGCGCCCAACGAGATGATCACGCTCAACGCGCTGCGGGTGCTTCAGGCCGCCGGCCGCCTCTGACCTAGCACCGCCCTCCCGCCTACGCTGCGGCAGCGTGAAAGCCCTCGTGACCGGCGCCAGCGGCTACATCGGGGGGCGGCTGGTGCCCCGGCTGCTCGCCGACGGCGTCGACGTGCGCTGCCTCGCCCGCACCCCCTCGAAGCTGGACCGCAACGCATGGCGGCACGCCGTCGACGTCGTCCAGGGCGACGTGCTCGACCCGGCGACCCTCGGGCCCGCCATGCAGGGCATAGACGTTGCGTACTACCTCATCCACTCGATGGACGGTGCCGGGGACTTCGCCCACCGTGACCGGGTGGCCGCCGAGAACTTCCGCGATGCCGCCGCGGCCGCCGGCATCCGCCGCATCGTCTACCTCGGCGGCCTCGGCGAAGGCGACGATCTCTCCAAGCACCTGGCGAGCCGCCAGGAGGTCGGCGCAGTGCTCGCCGCCGGGCCGGTGCCGGTCACCGAGCTGCGTGCCGCCGTCATCATCGGCTCCGGATCGGTGTCATTCGAGATGCTCCGCTACCTCACCGAGGTGCTGCCGGTGATGGTGACCCCCACCTGGGTCCGGACCCGCTGCCAGCCGATCGCGATCAGGGACGTGCTGGCGATCCTGGTGGGCGTCGCCGCCGAGAACCACGGCGGGAACCGCGTCTACGAGATCGGGGGTCCGGACCGGCTCACGTACGAGGACATGATGCGCGTCTACGCCGAGGTGGCGGGCCTGCCTCGCCGGCTGATCGTGCCCGTTCCCGTGCTCAGCCCCAAACTGTCCTCGCACTGGGTGGGGCTGGTGACCCCACTCCCGACCGGCGTGGCGAAGCCGCTCGTCGACAGCCTGCGCAACGAGGTCACGGTGGCCGACAACAACGTCGCAGAGCGCCACGCCGGCGAGCTGACGCCGTACCGGGAGGCGGTGCAGCGGGCGCTCGAGAGGTCACGGGACCTCGAGGTGGACACCCGGTGGTCGGACGCAGCGACGAGCCCCGCCCGGCCGATCCCGTCCGACCCGGAATGGGCGGGGGGCACGATGCTCACCGACCGCCAGGAGGCCGAGGCCGGCGCGCCGGCGCAGGACCTGTTCTGGGCGTTCTCCCGCATCGGTGGGGACGTGGGGTACTACACGTTCCGGTGGGCCTGGGCGCTGCGGGGCTTCCTCGACGCCCTCGTCGGCGGCGTCGGCCTGCGGCGAGGCCGGCGCCACCCCGAGCAGCTGCACGTCGGTGAGGCGCTCGACTTCTGGCGGGTGGCCGCGGTGGACGAGCCGGAGCGCCTGCTGCTGTACGCGGAGATGAAGCTGCCCGGCGAGGCGTGGCTGGAGTTCCTCGCCGCGCCCGACGGCCCGCGGCGCTCCCGGCTCATCCAGACCGCCTACTTCGCCCCCCGGGGTCTGTGGGGCCGGCTGTACTGGGTGGCCGTGATGCCTTTCCACCTGGTGATCTTCAGACGCATGGCCCGGCGGATCGCCGCCGCCGCCGAGCAGCGGCACACCGCCATGCCGAGCAGCGCCAGATGACCGCACCGCTCCCGCCGGAAGCCACCGCTACGCCCGCGACCGGCGACGCCGGCTCGGCGTTGGCGCGGCGGCTCGTCACCATCCCCCGCCACGTACTGGCGTTCGTGCTGGCCACCGTCCTGTTGCCCGTGCTGGCTGCGGCGGCATTGGTCGTCGACGTCGTCCGGTCAGCCTTCGCGGGCAAGCCGTGGATGGCGCTGCGGGTGGTCGCGTTCACATGGATCTACCTCGCCGTGGAGATGGTGGGTCTGGCGAGGTCGGTGGCGGCATGGGCCCTCACAGCGGGGGGCCGGCTCGTAGGGAGGCGGCGCTACACGAACCTTCACTTCAAGATCCAGGCATGGGCACTGCAGGCGCTCTTCGACGCCACCAGGGTCATCTTCCGGCTCACCTTCCATGTCGAGGGCCAGGAGGCGGCGGCACGCGGGCCGATCGTGCTGCTGGTGCGCCACGCCAGCATGGTCGACACCCTGCTGCCGGGCGTGCTGGTCGCCAACCCCCACGGGATCAAGCTCCGCTACGTGCTCAAGCAGGAACTGCTCCAGGACCCGATCTTCGACGTCGTGGGCAGCCGACTCCCCAACCACTTCGTCGACCGCAACCCCGAGGACAGCCGGAACGAGGTGGCTCAGGTGCGCGCTCTCGCCCGGGATCTTGCCCACGACGAGGGCGTGATCATCTATCCGGAGGGCACGCGCTTCACTCCCGCCAAGAAGCAGCGGGCCCTCGAGCGCATGGCGGCGGGCGACCCCGAACTGTCGGCCAGGGCCGCAGCCATGGAACACGTGATGCCGCCGCGGCTGGGCGGCACCCGGGCGATCCTCGAGGCCGCCGCCGGCGTTGACGTCGTCGTATGCGCCCACGTGGGCCTCGACGGGTTCGCAGAGGTGAAGGACATCTGGGCCGGATCGATGGTCGGCAAGGAAGTCTGGGTGCGGTTCTGGCGCATCCCGGGTGCTGACGTGCCCCGGCAGCGGCGCGCTCAGACCGCATGGCTGTTCGACCAGTGGGAGGCAGTCGACCGCTGGATCGACGAGAAGAAGACGG
>CAYGCW010000304.1:0-3588 GCA_964348465.1 uncultured Acidimicrobiia bacterium
CCGCGCCATAGGGACCGTGGTCGAGGCGGTGCTCGAGCAACATGTCCATGGCCTCACCGACGACCGGGCCCGGCTCGATGCCGAGGTGCGCCATCACCTGGTGACCGTCGACAGGCGGGCGGATGCGGTCCAGCTCCTCTTGCTTGGCGAGCTCCTCGATGCGCTCCTCCAGCTCGTCGATGCGCTGCTCGATGGCACGCGCCCGCTTCTCGCTGCGGGTGGTGACGTCGTGACGAACGAGCTGGTTGAGTTTGCCGAGCAGGGGCCCGGCGTCGCGCACGTAGCGACGGACTGCCCGGTCCGTCCAACCCATCTTGTAGGTGTGGGGACGCATGTGCAGGTACACCAGCTCGGTCACGTCGTTGACGACCTGCTTCGGAAATCGCAGCTCGGTCAAGCGCTTGCGGGCCAGACGAGCCCCGACCGCTTCGTGGTGGTGGAACGAGACCCCTTCCGGGCCGAACTGGCGCGTTGCCGGCTTGCCCACGTCGTGCAGCAGCGCCGCCAGGCGGAGCACGGGGTCCGGCGGACACTTCTCGACGACGGCGATGGTGTGGGCGAGCACGTCCTTGTGGTGGTGATGGGGGTCCTGCTCGAGGGCCAGCGCCGGGAACTCGGGGACGACCTGGTCCGCGAGCCCGCTCCGCACCAGCCCGCGGAGGGCGGCACCGACGTGCTCACCGACGATGAGCTTCTCCAGCTCGTCCCGGATCCGTTCGGCGCTGACGATCTGCAGGCGCTCCCTCATCGCCGACGCGGCCGCCTCCGCGGCCGGATCCGGCTCGAAGCCGAGCGTGGCCACGAACCGGTAGAGCCGCAGCATCCGCAGCGGGTCGTCGCCGAACGACACCTCCGGCTCCAGCGGCGTGCGGAGCACCTCCTCGCGCAAGTCGTTGAGGCCGCCGTACGGATCGGCCATCTCGGGCGCCGCCTGGCCGGTGAGCCGGAGCGCCATGGCGTTGACCGTGAAGTCCCGCCGGGACAGGTCGGTGGCGATGTCGTCGGCGTAGGCAACGTGCGGCTTGCGGCTGTCGTTGCGGTAGACCTCGCGGCGGTACGTGGTGACCTCCAGCGGCTTGCCGTCCTTGACCACGCCGATGGTGCCGAACGTCTCCCCCACCGTGTACAGGCCGTCGGCCCACCTCGCAACGATCTCCTTGATCCGTTCCGGGCGGGCGTCGGTGGCGAAGTCGAGGTCGAAGTCCTCGACGCGGTCGAGCATCACATCGCGGATCGACCCGCCGACCAGGTACAGCTCGAAGCCGGCGGCCTGGAAGAGACGAGCCATCTCGGCGGCAGGCGCGCCCGGCTCGAGCAAGGCAGCAAAGCGGGGAGGCAACATCGGGCCGGAGGATACCGGTGCAGGCAGTGCTGACTCGGGCCGGGTCGCTCAGGCGCTGCGGAGGCCCTTGTTCTGCACCTTGATCTTGAAATCGGCCGGGTTCGTCGAGTGGGCAAGAGCGTCCTGATACGTGACCATCCCGAATTCGTACAGGCGCAGAAGCGCCTGGTCGAAGGTCTGCATCCCGTAGAACTCGCCATCCTCGATGACTTCGATCAGGCTGGAGGTCTGGGCCTCGTCGATGATGCGATCGAAGACCCGCTCCGTGTTGACGAGAATCTCGACCGCCGGGATGCGGCCCTTGCCGTCGGCACGCTGCAGCAACCGCTGGCTGATGATGCCTCGCAGCGAACCCGCCAGCACCAATCGGATCTGCTTCTGCTGGTAGGCGGGGAAGAAGTCGATGATGCGGTTGACGGTCTCGGTGGCGTCGATCGTGTGCAAGGTCGACAGCACCAGGTGTCCGGTCTCGGCGGCCTTCAGCGCGGCGTCGACGGTCTCGGCGTCCCGCATCTCGCCGATCAGCACCACGTCAGGATCCTGGCGGAGCACTCGGCGCAGTGCCTCCGCGAAGCTGTGGGTGTCGACCCCGACCTCGCGCTGGCTGACGATCGACAGCTTGTCGGGGTGCAGCACCTCGATCGGATCCTCCAGCGTGATGATGTTGACCCGCCGGTTGCTGTTGATGTAGTCGACGACGGCGCCGAGCGTCGTGGTCTTGCCGGACCCGGTGGGCCCCGTCACGAGGATCAGCCCGCGCGGTTCCATCGCGAGCGCCTCCATGACGGACGGCAGGCCCAGCTCGCCGAAGTTGCGGCTCGCCGGGCTGACGGCCCGCAGCACCATGCTGACCGAGCCCCGCTGGCGGAAGACGTTGACCCGGAACCTGCCGAGAGCGGCACGGCCGATCGCGAAGTCGGCTTCCATGGTCCGCTCGAAGTCCTCGACCATGCGCTCCGGCAGGATCTCGTACGCATAGCGTTCGGTCGTCTCGGGATCGAGCTTGGGAAGATTGGAGAGGTGGAGCTGGCCGTCGATGCGGAAGACAGGAGGCGAGCCGACCTTGAGATGGAGGTCTGAGCCCTGCACCGCCATCAACTTGGCGAGCAGTTCCTCGAGATCTGGGGTCTCTGCGGACACGCGTTCCTCCCGGCTGCTGCCTCCGACCTATCGGCTCGGCTGCGGGCGCACTTAACCGGGTTGCAGCTCAGCCGACGTCCCACGTCCACGAGGCCACCTCGGAGCTCCGCCGGAGGATCGTCCAAGCGGCCGCCGGGCTCGGGCCGGCGGGACCCTCGGAGGGCCACATCCCGGTCACTCCGCGCAAGGTGGCGGCGACGGAGTCCTCGAGTGCCTGGAGGTCGTAGCCGCCTTCGAGAAAGAACACGATGCGGTTGGCGGGGGCCACCTCGGCGAGGCCTGCCGCCAGATAGGCATAGTCGGGCGCCTGGAGCCTGATGCCGGCCAGCGGATCGGCGGCGTGGGCGTCGTAGCCCGCACTCACCGCCACCCAGTCCGCGTCGAACTGCTCGAGCACCGGAAGCACCAGGTCGTCGAAGGCGGCCCGGTACACGTCGCCGCCGGTCCCTGCCGGGAACGGGAGGTTGACCGTATGGCCGGCGCCGCGGCCGGCGCCCCGCTCGTCCAGCCAGCCGGTTCCGGGATACGCGGGGAACTCGTGCACGGAGACGTACAGGATCTCGTCCCTGTCGTAGAACGTGGACTGCGTGCCGTTGCCGTGATGGACGTCCCAGTCAACGATCGCCACCCTTTCTCCGCCGGCGACGAGCTGGGCGGCCAGCACGGCGATGTTGTTGAACAGGCAAAACCCCATCGCCTGGCTGGTCAGGGCATGGTGCCCTGGTGGCCGCACCGCCAGGAAGGCCGGGCCCGTCCCGGCGGTCCGCAGCTCCGCCACGGCGGCCGGGCCGCCTCCGGCAGCCCGCAGCGCGGCCTCCCAGGACGCCTCGCCCGCGAAGGTGTCGGCATCGAGAGAGCCGCCGCCGCCTGCACAGAACCTTCGTATCGCCGCCACGTACCCGGGGTCGTGAACGCCGCGCAGGTGCTCGTCAGTGGCGCGGGGCGGCTCGCGGCGGAGGATGGTCAACCCGCTGGCGGCAGCGCCGGCCGCCACCGCCTCCAGTCGAGCCGGGCGCTCCGGATGCCTCGGCCCCGTGTCGTGTTCGGCGAAGACCGGGTGGGTGTAGTAGAGGACATCCACGCCGCCACTCTGGCACGCAGGCGCG
>CAYGCW010000305.1:0-3582 GCA_964348465.1 uncultured Acidimicrobiia bacterium
GCCGCCAACGCCTTCCACTTGCTCCAGGGAGTCGAGACGTTGCCGGTGCGCATGGAGCGTCACGTCGCCAACACCGCCGCCGTGCTCGACTTCCTCCAGAGCAACGAAGCCGTGTCGTGGGTGCTCCATCCGGCGCTGCCGGCGCACCCCGACCACGAGCTGGCCCGGAAGCAGCTGCCGCGCGGCGCCGGCTCGATCGTCAGCTTCGGGGTCGCCGGCGGCCGGGAGGCCGGCGCCCGGTTCATCGAGGCGTGCCGGCTGTCGTCCCACCTCGCCAACGTCGGCGATGCCAAGACGCTGGTCATCCATCCGGCCAGCACCACCCACCAGCAGATGGACCGGGACCAGCTCGACGCCGCCGGGGTGGGGGAGGACATGATCCGGCTGTCGGTGGGCCTGGAGGACCCGGCCGACATCATCGCCGACCTGCGCCAGGCGCTGCGGGCGTCGCAGCGGGCCTGACGTGCACCTCGACGTCGCCGGCCGGAGGGCGTTCGCCGCCACGGGAGGGAGGCAGTTCGACGCAGCGCTGCCGGTGGTCGTGGTGCTCCACGGAGCCGGCATGGACCACACCGTCTGGGCGCTGCAGGCCCGCTACCTCGCCCACCACGGCCGGGCGGTGCTGGCGCCCGACCTGCCCGGCCATGGCCGGTCCGCCGGGCCCCCGCTCGCCTCCGTTGAGGAGATGAGCGACTGGGTCGCGGCCCTGCTGGACGCGAGCAGCGTCGCGCAGGCGTCCCTCGTGGGGCACTCGCTGGGTGCGGCGGTGGCGCTGGAGACTGCCGCCCGGCATGCGGGCCGGGTGGCCGCGCTCGCGCTGCTCGGAGCCGCCCTCGCCATGCCGGTTCACGACGGCCTGCTCGGCGCGGCCCGGGAGGGTGACCCGGTGGCGTTCGGGCTCGTGACCGATTGGGCCCACGGCCGCCCCGCCCACCTCGGCGGCAGCACCACGCCCGGCCTGTGGCTGCTCGGCGGCGGCGAGCGTCTGCTGGAGAGCGAACCGGCCGGCGTGCTCGGCGTCGACCTGGCCGCGAGCAACGGCTACGCCGGCGGCGCGGCGGCAGCCGCGGCGGTCACCTGCCCGGCGCTGATCATCATCGGCGAGGACGACCGCATGACGCCGCCGGCGGCGGGCCGCAAGCTGGCGGCGGCCATACCTGCTGCCGGCGTCGAGGTGGTGCGGGGCGCCGGACACATGCTGATGACGGAGCGGCCCGACGCCACCCTCGACGCGCTGTTGACCATTGTCTGAGGATTCTGCGCGCCGCGAGGCTCCACCGGCGCAGGCCGCGGCCGACGGCCGCTACCCGTCACTCCACGGGTCGTAGCTGCCGAAGCTCCACACGTTGCCCTCGAAGTCCAGACAGATGTAGAGGCTGCCGCCGTAGTCCTGCTCCTCGGGCTCGACGACGATCCGGGCGCCCGCCGTCCGGGCCCGTTCGGCATGGGCGGTGACGTCTGCGACGACCACGTAGACGCTTCCCGACGGCCGGACGCCGTGCTCCAGTGGCGCGACCAACAGGTCGAAGTCGCCGTCGCCGGCGCTCCCGAACATCACCATGCCGTCGCCGGACGTGAGCTGGGCGTGGGCGATGTTCCCGTCGGGGCCGTCGACGACCAGGCGCGGCTCGAAGCCGAACGCGTCCTGGAGCCAGGCGACCGCTCTCTTGGCGTCCCGGTAGCGGAGAGCAGGGATCACGGTGGACGGCATCGGGAGGACTCCTTTGGTCGATGTGGGTCACGATACGCAGCGCCATTACGCTCCGGCCCCACCGCACGAAAGGACCCCCATGTACATCGACGGGGAATGGCGGGCTGCCGCTGCCGGCGCCGAGTTCGCCGTCACCGACCCCGCCACCGGCGAGGTGATCGGCCATGTGCCCGACGGCGCCGCTGCCGACGCCGCCGCCGCCATCGCCGCCGCCGTCGCGGCCTTCGCCGACTGGTCGGGTCGTACCGCCTACCAGCGCTCGACGCTGCTCTACGAGGCGCATCAGCTCATGGTCGAGCGCCTGGAGGAGCTCGCCAAGCTCATGACCATCGAGCAGGGCAAGCCGTTGCGGGCCGCCCGCTTCGAAGTCCGCTACGCCGCCGACTTCCTCCTGTGGTATGCCGAGGAGGCGAAGCGGGTGTACGGAGAGCTGATCCCGGCGCCTCGCCCTGACCAGCGGTTCCTCTCGATCCGCCAGCCGGTGGGGGTGGTGGCGGCGATCACGCCCTGGAACTACCCGATTTCGATGCTGACCCGCAAGCTGGCGCCCGCCCTCGCCGCCGGGTGCACGGTCGTCCTCAAGCCCGCCGAGCAGACCCCCCTCTGCGCCAGGGCCGTCTACGAGATCCTCCACGACGCCGGCTTCCCTCCGGGCGCCGCCAACCTCGTGACCACCTCCGACCCGGCGCCGGTGGGCGAGCAGTTCGTCACCGACCCCGGCGTGGCGAAGCTGACGTTCACCGGCTCCACCG
Source organism: uncultured Acidimicrobiia bacterium (assembly GCA_964348465.1). Lineage (GTDB taxonomy): Bacteria > Actinomycetota > Acidimicrobiia > Spongiisociales > JAOTWH01 > CAYGCW01. The sequence continues at coordinate 2,464 of CAYGCW010000305.1, forward strand.
AGGTCGGCAAGCTGCTGGCCCGCCGGGCCGCCGACCAGATGAAGCGCATCTCGCTGGAACTCGGCGGCCACGCCCCGTTCCTGGTCTTCGACGACGCCGACCCCGCCTACGCCGCCAAGGGGGCGGCGATGGTCAAGATGCTCAACACCGGCCAGGCCTGCATCAGCCCCAACCGGATCTTCGTGCAACGCGGCATCCTCGACGAGTTCGTGGAGACGCTGGCCAAGCGGGTGGCCGGGATGCGGGCGGGGCCGGGCCTCGAAGAAGGCGTGAGCATCGGCCCCCTCGTCGACGAGCCCTCGCTGGCGAAGGTCGACCGCCAGGTCGGCGACGCGGTCGCCAAGGGCGCGGAGCTGGTGACGGGCGGCACCCGGCTCACCGACGGCGGCCTCGCCCGCGGCTGGTTCTACGCCCCCACGGTGCTCTCGGGCGTGACCGACGAGATGGTCATCTACCGGGAGGAGACGTTCGGGCCCGTCGCGGCGGTCATCCCCTTCGACACGGAGGAGGAAGCCATCGATCGGGCCAACGACACGGTCTACGGTCTCGCCTCCTACGTCTACACCCGGGACGTGGCCCGGGCGATGCGAGTGTTCGAGTCGTTGCGGTTCGGCATCGTCGGCATCAACGACATCAACCCCACTGCGGCCGCAGCGCCGTTCGGCGGTATGAAGGAGAGCGGCCTCGGCCGCGAGGGCGGCCGCGAAGGCATCGACGAGTACCTGGAGACCAAGCTGGGCGGCTTCTCGATCTAGCCGGCTTGCCGGTCCGGGGGGACGCCGCCGTAGACTGCGCGGCCATGGCCAAGACGGAATCCCGCGTCCTCGTGCTGCTGGCGCTCGCCGCCAACTCGGGGATCGCGGTCCTGAAGTTCATCGGCGCCGCGATCTCGGGTAGCTCGGCCATGCTGGCCGAGGCGTTCCACTCGGTCGCAGACAGCGGCAACCAGCTCTTCCTGTTGCGGGGCACGGCCGCCTCCCGCTACGCCGCCGACGTCCGTCACCCGTTCGGCAGGGGCAAGGAGCTGTATTTCTGGAGCTTCATGGTCGCCGTGTTCCTCTTCGTGGGCGGCGCCGTGGTCTCGGTGATCGAAGGGTGGGAGCGGTTCCGTCACCCCGA
>CAYGCW010000306.1:0-3581 GCA_964348465.1 uncultured Acidimicrobiia bacterium
CCGCCGCGATGGCGGGAGCGGCTCACGACGTCCGCAGCGGCGAGGTCACGAGAGCAGTCCGCGACGCTGCCACCCCCATCGGACCGGTGAGGCAGGGCGAGTGGCTCGGAATCGCCGACGGCCAGGTGGCGGTGGCCGCGCCGGATCAACCGGAGGCGCTGCGGGCGCTGCTCGACGTGCTCGTGACCGCCGACGCCGAGCTGGTGACGCTGCTCACCGGGGACGGTGCCGACGCCGGAGCCACCAAGCGCGTCGAGGAGTGGCTGGAGGCCGAGCGGGCCGGCGTCGAGCTGGAGGTGGCCGAAGGCGGCCAGCCGCTCTACCCCTTCCTCATCAGCGTCGAGTGACCGGCAACACGCTCGCCGAGCTGGCTACGGTTCCGGTGGCTCGCGTTCCCTTCCTGGGTGGAGAGAGAGGGCGCAAGCTGACCCGCGCCGGCATCGAGACGGTGGCCGACCTGCTGCTGCACGCGCCGCGGGTCTACATCGATCGCACCCGCATGCTGCCCGCCGACCAGGTGCCGCTCGGCGAGGAGGTGACGATCATCGGTCGGGTCGAGCAGCTCGACGCGCGGCGGGCCAAGCGGGTGAAGTGGATCGTCGAGGCGCTCGTCTACGACGGCACCGCCCGGGTGTGGGCGGTGTGGTTCAACCAGCCTTTCCGGCAGCGGCAACTCGCGGTCGGCGCCCAGATCGCCCTGTCGGGCAAGGTCGAGCGCAAGGCCGGCAAGCTCCGGATGGTCTCGCCAGGGGTGGACGTGCTCGACCGGCCGGGCGAGTCGCTGGAGGCCGGGCGCATCATGCCGATCCATCCGGCGGCCGGGGGAGTGGGGATCGGCCACATCCGGCGCGGCATCCACAATGCGCTCCGCAAGGCCCGTCCCATGCCGGACCCGGTTCCGGCCGATGTCGTCGAGCGGCTCGGTCTGGTGGCGCGCGACAAGGCGATCGGAGACCTCCACTTCCCGGAGAGCGAGGAAGAAGGGGCGGTGGCCCGCCACCGCCTCGCCTTCGACGAGCTGTTCCGCATCGAGGTGGCTCTGGCCCTGCGCAAACGGCGCCAGATCGAGGAGGCCGAGGGCATCGCCCACGACGTCCCCGGCGCCGTCGCCGCTGCCTTCGTGGCCGCGCTGCCCTTCTCGCTCACCGGCGCCCAGCGACGCGTGATCGACGAGATCCGAGCCGACCTGCGCCGGCCGCATCCCATGCACCGCCTCCTGCAGGGCGAGGTGGGTTCGGGGAAGACGGTGGTGGCGGTCGCGGCGCTGCTGACGGCGGTCGAGGGTGGCTACCAGGGAGCGGTGATGGCGCCGACCGAGGTGCTCGCCACCCAGCACTACTTGGGGATACGGGCGCTGCTCGACTCGGCCGGGATGACGCCGCCGCTCGACGACACCGGCGCCGCCGGAACCGGAAGCCTCTTCGCAGCCGAACCGGTGCCGTCGGACCGGCCGATCGCCTTGGCCCTGCTCACATCGTCGCAGGCGGAGGTCAACTTCCGGCCTCCCGGGGAGACGAAGCGTGACGAGGTGCTGGAGTGGATCGCCGCCGGCGCTCTCGACGTGGTCGTCGGCACCCACGCCCTGATCCAGGAGGGCGTGCATTTCGCCCGCCTCGGCGTGGCCGTCGTGGACGAGCAGCATCGGTTCGGCGTCCACCAGCGCGTCGAGCTGAGGGAGAAGGCGGCAGGGGCCCAGCCCGACATGCTGATCATGACCGCGACTCCGATTCCGCGGACGTTGTCGATGACCCTGTACGGGGACCTCGACGTGTCACTTCTCGACGAGATGCCGCCGGGCCGGTCTCCGGTCACCACGGTGCACCACACCAAGGACCCCGCCCAGCTCGGGCAGGTGTACGAGCTCGTGCGCGCGGAAGTCCATGCCGGGCGGCAGGCGTTCGTGGTGTGCCCGCTCGTGGAGGACAGCGACAAGATCTACGCCAAATCGGCGACGGCCGAGCACGCCCGGCTCGAGGAGGTGTTTCCCGACCTCCGGGTGGGGCTGATCCACGGCCAGCTCCCGGCGCGAGACAAGGAGGCGGTCATGGCGGCCTTTCGGGCCGGAGAGATCGATGTTCTCGTCGCCACCACGGTGATCGAGGTCGGCATCGACGTCCCCAATGCCACGGTCATGGTCATCGAGGACGCGGATCGCTTCGGCCTCAGCCAGCTCCACCAGCTGCGCGGCCGGGTGGGCCGGGGCCGCGACCGGGCCACTTGCGTGCTCGTCGCCGAGCCGGCGACGCCGGACGGCGAGGCGCGCCTGGCGGCGATGGTCGCCACCACGGACGGCTTCCGCCTCGCCGAGGAAGACCTGCGCATCCGGGGCCAGGGCACCGTCTTCGGCGCCCGGCAGGCGGGGCTCGGTGACCTCAAGCTGGCCGACATCCTGCGCGACGTCGACCTGCTGATCACCGCCAGGGACGAGGCGTTCGCGCTGGTGGCGTCCGACCCCGACCTGAGCGGCCACCCCGGCCTCGTCGACGAGGTGCGCGCCATGCTCGGCGAGGACGCCGAGTGGCTGTTCAAGTCGTGAGCCGCCGGTGCGGGTGATCGCCGGCAGGGCCAAGGGCAGGCGGCTCGTGGGGCCGGCCGGGCCGGGGACGCGACCGATGACCGAGCGGGCTCGGGAGGCGGTCTTCTCTTCGCTGGGCGCGGTGGTGGGCGGGGCGCGAGTGCTCGACCTGTACGCCGGCGCCGGAACCCTGGGCCTGGAATCTCTGAGCAGGGGAGCCGCCGCCGCGGTGTTCGTCGAGAAGGACCGCGCGGCACTCCGAGCGCTCCGGTCCAACGTCGCCGCAGTGGGGCTCGGGGGCGAGGTGGCGCCCGTGGACGTTGCCGCGTTCCTGGAGAGCTGCACCCGGACGTTCGACCTGGTGTTCGTCGACCCGCCCTATGCGCTGGACGGCGCGGTGGTGGCCGGCGTCCTGTCGGCCGTCGACCGGGTGCTGGCCCCGGGCGGGGTTGTGGTCGTCCATCGCAGGGCGGGCGATCCACCCCTCGCAGCGCCCGAATCGTGGGCGGCTGGGGATGGTCGGCGCTACGGTGACACCATGCTGTGGCGCTTCGACAGGCCGGAGGTGCAGACGTGATCAGCGCGCTGGTCCCGGGAAGCTTCGATCCCCCGACCAAAGGGCATCTGGACATCGTCGCGAGGTGCGCCGGCATCTTCGACAGGGTCGTGGTGGCGGTGGTCGGCAACCCGTCGAAGACGGCGCTGTTCAGCTCCTCCGATCGAGTGGCGATGCTGCTCGAGAGCTGCGCCGAGTGGCCCAACGTCGAGGTCGACACGTTCGACGGCCTGCTGGTCGATTTCGCAGCCGAACGGAGCATCGACGTGATCGTCAAGGGGTTGCGGGCCATCACCGACTTCGACTACGAGCTGCAGATGGCGCAGATGAACCGCCAGCTCTCCGGCATCGTCACGCTGTTCATCGCGACCAAGCCGGAGTACGGGTATCTGTCGTCTTCCCTCGTCAAGGAGGTCGCCGAGTTGGGACGCCCCGTGGACGAACTGGTGCCCCCCGTGGTGGTGAGGGCGCTGAAGGAGAGGCTGGGCCAATGACCGACGAGCACGTTGC
>CAYGCW010000307.1:0-2355 GCA_964348465.1 uncultured Acidimicrobiia bacterium
TCCGACCGCCAGGAAGCGGCGACGGCCGGCGGCGACGCCGGCGTCCACCACATCCGCCACCTGGTCACCGCTCTCGGTGACGTTGATCTCGGCCGTGACGCCGACCGCCCTGAGGGCGGCACTGGTGCGATCGGCGGCGGAGTCGCGACGGCCGGCCGACGGGTTCACCGCCGCCCACCAGGTCATCGCACTCCCCCGGCGGCCACTACCCCCCGGTTGATCGCCGTCACCGCCTCCTGTGCCGGCCCGGCCAGCCCGGCGAAGCCGTCCCGGAGCTGGATGAGCAGGTCGATGAGCTGACGGCAGGTCCTGACGAAGTCCCCCGCGGCCATGTCGTCCTCGCCGAGGAGGTCATCGAGGTCGATGCCCGAGGCCCAGTAGAAGGCGGTCTCGGCGAAGCCCGGCTCGGGCGGCGGGGTCTCCGGCAGGTCGCGCTCTGCCTCCGCCCTGGCGAGCTGGGAAGCCAGCGTCTCGAGCCTCTCCCAACGCGCCGCCAGCTCGCGGCTGGGCCAACGGCCGGCGATGACGTCCTGGCGGGGGTCGAACACGAACGTCGACGCGAGCGCGGCCAGCGCCGGGGGGCGCAGATCGTCGAACAGCCCCTCCCCGACGGCTTCCGCCAGCAGGAGGTCCCGCTCGTTGTACACCGACCGCAGCCTCGCCCCGGCTTCGGTGAGCGACCAGCCGTCGACGTACCCCCACTCACCGAGCAGACCCATGATCGCCCTGAACTCGCCGAGCAGGCTGCCGCCACCCCGTTCGAGGCGCCGCCGCCGCCGCGCCAATTGCTGCTCCACCCGCGTGGCGCGCCGCGCCCACGCCCGATGCTCGTCGAGCCGGGGGCATCGGGCCACCGGATGCGCGGTGCCGTTCTCCTCGGGATGGGCGGCCTGTGCCGGCTCGTCGCCCGGCTCCCAGGCCCGCAGTCGGGCGATGACCTCGCGCTGGAACGCGGTCTCCCGCGGGCGAAATGGCTCGGGAAGCTCGATGTTCCCGAGCCGCATGGTCCCCTCCCCCAGCGCGCCGGGGTCCACCCGCCGCAGCTTGCCCGTCTCGGACAGGAGCAGCAGGCGTGGGTTGGACCCGAAGCCACGGGCCAGCATCACCTCGCGGCGCGTCTCGGCGCCCGCCAGCACGTCTCCTGCCGCCAACTCCTGGGCAAACGCCCGCATCACCTTGCCGTGCGACGGGCCGGCCCCGAGGCCGGATTCGAGGAACTCCCAGATGTCGCCCCGCTCGCAGCGGGCCAGCTCCCGAAACTCGGCCCGCTCTGCCTGCAGGCGAGCGATCTCTTCCTCGGCCTGCGCCCGGCGGCGCTGCCGACGAAACTGTCCGAATGACGCGTCGAGCAGCGCCTCCGCCTCCGGCCGGGGGTAGTTGGCGACGAGGTTGGCCGCCATGTTGTAGTTGGGCCGGAACGCGGACGTGAGCGGGTGGCTACCGGCGGACGCGATCGCCGCCACTCTGTCGAACGGCACGTAACGTGAGTACAGCACGATCGCCGTGCCTTGCCGGTCGATGCCGCGCCGTCCCGCCCGCCCGGTGAGCTGCGTGTAGTCGCCCGGCCGCAGCAGCTCGTGGGTCTCGCCGGTGAAGCGGCTCAGGCTCTCGAGGACCACCGTGCGGGCCGGCATGTTGATGCCCAGCGACAACGTCTCCGTCGCAAAGACCATCCTCACCAACCCCCGTAGGAACAGCTCCTCCACGGTCTCCTTGAAGGCCGGCACCATGCCGGCGTGGTGGGCGGCCACGCCCGCCTCGAGCAGGGTCAGCCAGCGCCCGTAGCCCAGCACGGCCAGGTCCTCGTCGGGGAGGTGCGACGTCGCCTCGGCGGCGATGTCCCGGATGGTGGCGGCCTCCTGGGCGTCCGTGAGCGCCAGGCCGGCGGCCACCTGCTCGGCGGCCGCTTCGCAGCCGGCGCGGGAGAAGATGAAGTAGATGGCCGGCAGGAGCTGGTGGGCTTGCAGCAGCTCGGCGACCTCCCACCGGCGCGGCGTGCGGAACCGGCTGTGGCGGCGGCGGCCCTGGCGGAACAAGCGCTCGATCGCGGCGTTGGCGCGCCGTGCGGCGCCGCTGCCCGTGAAGACGGGCGCCAGCAGCATGGGGTCCTGGCGGTTGCGATCCTTGACCAGATACAGGCTCTCCAGCGGAACCGGCCGGTGGGTCTCCTCGACGAGGTGGGTGGGGCCGCGCCGGCTGGCGACCCACTCGGTGAACTCGGGAGCGTTCGAGATGGTCGCCGACAGGCACACGACCGGCACGTCCCGGTCGAGGTGGATGATGATCTCCTCCCACACCATGCCCCGGAAGCGGTCCTGGAGGTAATGGACCTCGTCCAGTATCACGAACTCGACC
>CAYGCW010000307.1:2365-3581 GCA_964348465.1 uncultured Acidimicrobiia bacterium
CACGCCGAGCCCGTCGAGCGCGGTGCTGTCGGCGTAGATCATGTTGCGGAGCACTTCGGTGGTCATCACGACAACCGGGGCCTCTCCGTTGATGCTGTTGTCGCCGGTGAGCAGCCCTACCCGGGCCCCGCCGTGGATCGCCCCGAAGTCGGCGAACTTCTGGTTCGACAGCGCCTTGAGCGGAGTCGTGTAGAACGCCCGCCGGCCTTGCGCCAGCGCCAGTTCGACGGCTGCTTCCGCGACCAGCGTCTTCCCCGACCCGGTCGGGGCCGCGACGACCACCGACTGCCCGGAAGCCAACGCCGCGAATGCCTCTTCCTGGAATGGGTCCGGCACGAACGGCAGCCCTGCGACGAAACCATCGAGGGCGCTCATCGCTTCAGCACGAACCGGACCAGCAAGATCGTGATCTCGTAGAGCACGTAGAGCGGCGTCGACAGGAGCAGCAGCGTGAGCGGATCGCCGCTGGGGGTGATGACCGCGCCGATCGTGACGATCAGGAGAACCGCCCAGCGGCGGCCCCTGCGCAGCCGGCCCGAGTCGACGATGCGGAACGCCGCAGCGGCGAACAGGAACACCGGGAACTCGAAGGCGATCCCGAACACCAGCAGGAACCGCATCGCGAACTTGAGATAGTGGTCCGCCCCGATGGTCGGGTCGAGCCGCCCGGCGCCGAAGTCGAGAAGAAACTCGAGGCCCCGCTGCAGCGACCAGTAGCCGAATGCGATGCCGGCCAGGAAGAGCAGCCCGAGCGCCAGCACCAGCGGGATGACGTACCGCCGCTCCTTCTTGTTGAGCGCCGGCGCGACGAACGCCCACACCTGCCAGATGAGGACCGGCGATGCGAACACGAAACCGCCCCACAGCGACAGTCGCATGAACAGGCTGAACGCTTCGGTGGGCCGGAAGAACACCAGCTCCTCCTCGGCCGCCACGTCGTTGTACGGCGCCACGAGGAAATCGAAGATCCAGTTGCGGAACACGAATGCGACGACGGAGCCGACGACGAGGGCGACGGCCACCTTGACCATGCGGGAACGCAGTTCGTCGAGGTGTCCGAGCAATGGGAGGCGGGTGTCCTCCTTCACGTCTCCCCTCGGGCGCCGGGCGCCTCGTCGGAGCCGCCATCCTCGTCCCCGGCATCCGGGTCGGCCCCGGCGGCCGCGCCGGTGTCGGTGTCCACCCAGCGCAGCTCGCCCTCGGCCGTCTCGACGAG
>CAYGCW010000308.1:0-3574 GCA_964348465.1 uncultured Acidimicrobiia bacterium
GCTCCGACGACGGTGACGACGACCGGGCTTTCAACCTGCGCTTGGCCTTCTTTCGCTTCGTCGAGCCAGAAGCGCGGCTGACGGTGCTCGAGCATCGGCGGGCCAAGCTCGTCGAGCGGCTCAACTCCGGACGAGCGTCGTTGCGCCGTATGGCGACCCGTACCAAGGAGCGAATGGACCGGTACACGGTCTCGCTGATGGAGCACGGGGTGCGCACGGCCGAGGCCGACCTGGCATGGCTCGACGAGTTGATCGAGACCGAACGTAGGGAACAGGTCGACCGGCGCCGCCGGCGCGGCCCGGCCCCGGGCGGCCTGGGCGCCGCTGCCACGGAATGAGCGGAAAAGCAGGACCCGGCCACCGGGCCGGGACAGGAGGAGGATCGATGGGCAAGGTGAGGGTGGCGATCGTGGGCGTCGGCAACTGCGCCAACTCGCTGGTGCAAGGGGTCGACTACTACCGGGACGCCGCGCCGACGGCCTCCGTACCGGGTTTGATGAACGTGGTGCTGGGCGGGTACCACGTCGGCGACATCGAGTTCGTCGCGGCGTTCGACGTGGACGCCGCGAAGGTGGGCACGGACCTGGCCAAAGCCATCTGGGCCGGGGCCAACAACACGATCCGCTTCGCCGATGTCGGCGACCTCGGAGTAGAGGTCCTGCGGGGGCCGACCCTCGACGGATTGGGGAGGTACTACCGGGAGACTGTGGAGGAGTCCGCCGCAACGCCGGTGGACGTGGCCGCTGCGCTGCGCGCCTCAGGCGCCGACGTGGTCGTGTGCTACCTGCCGGTGGGATCGGAGGAAGCGGCCCGTCACTACGCCGAGGCCGCCCTCGAGGCCGGTGTGGCGTTCGTCAACTGCCTTCCGGCGTTCATCGCCTCCGACCCGACCTGGGCGCGGCGGTTCCGGGACAAGGGAGTGCCGATCGTCGGCGACGACATCAAGTCGCAGGTGGGGGCCACCATCGTGCACAGGTTGCTGGCCCGGCTGTTCGAGGAGCGGGGTGTCGAGGTGGAGCACACCTACCAGCTCAATTTCGGCGGGAACATGGACTTCATGAACATGCTGGAGCGGGACCGCCTGGTCTCGAAGAAGCTCTCCAAGACCCGATCGGTGACGTCCCAGATCGAGAGAGGCATCAGTTCCGACGACGTCCACGTCGGCCCATCGGACCACGTGCCATGGCTCGGCGACCGCAAGTGGGCGTACATCCGGCTCGAGGGGAGGTCGTTCGGCGACGTGCCGCTGAATGCCGAGCTGAAGCTGGAGGTGTGGGACTCTCCGAACTCGGCGGGCGTGGTCATCGATGCCGCTCGCTGCGCCAAGCTGGCGCTCGACCGCGGAGTCGGCGGACCGCTCCTGGCCCCTTCGAGCTACTTCATGAAGTCACCGCCGGTGCAGTACCGGGACACCGAAGCAGCCGAGTTGGTTCGCTCCTTTGTCGCCGGCGACGACCGCACCTCCGACGCTGCGGCGAGGTTCATGAACTGAGAGGCGAATCCGCTACATCCGCCGGCCCTCGTCGCCGATGAGATCGCGATGATGCGCTGCGAGACATGCGACGGAGAGGTGCGGTTCGTGGACGGCACGTGGGCCCACGTCGCCGAGACGAGTTGTGCCGGAGTGGTCGTGCACTGGCCCGACCCGGTGGCCGACGACGAGGACGAGGTCGCGGCCTAGGGCTGCTGGGGAGGCCTCTGCACGTCCTCCCGCCTCTTCAAGCTTCGACGCGGGCCCGCAGCCAGGCGATGTCGGCCGCCTGGCCTTCGGCATCGTCCGGGGTCTCGACGACGACGGGGGCGCCGGCGGCCTTGACGACGCCGACCAGCAGATCCTCGGGGATCATGCCGGTACCGAGATTCGTATGGCGATCGCGGCGGCTGTCGTGGGGGTCGCGAGAGTCGTTGGCGTGGACCAGGTCGATGCGGCCGGTGGCCGCCAGCAGGCGGTCAACCACGGTCTCCAGGTCCTCGCCGGCCGCCCAGGCGTGGCAGGTGTCGAGGCACACGCCGACGTTGAGGTCGCCGATGCCGTCCCACAGTGGCCCGAAGTTGTCGATCTCCCGCGCCACCGCGTTGCCGCCCCCGGCCGTATTCTCGATGAACACCCTCACGTCGCTGTCGATCCCGTCCAGTGCCTTGCGCCAGCGCTCCACGCCGACCGCGGCGTTGTCCTCGTGATCGGCAACGTGGCCGCCGTGGACGATGACTGCTTCCGCGCCGATCAACTCGGCGGCCGCGATCACGTCGGCGAGGTTCTTGCGGCTCGGGATCCGCACCCGGTTGTTGTCAGAGCAGACGTTGACCAAGTAGTTCGAGTGGACATACAGCGGCAGCGGCGACCGCTGCAGCTCGTCGGCGTCGGCCCGCGGCTCGGGCTTCTTCCACGACTGCGGATTGCCGAGGAAGAACTGGACCAGGTCGGCGTTGCGAGCGGCGGCCGCCTCCAGCGGCCTGCGGGCGGGTACGTGCGCGCCGATCTCCATCCCGCTAAGCCCGAGCGTCCGGACCCGGCTCCGCTTCGGCCGCCCGCACCCGGCTCCGCTCCCGCATCGCCTCCAGGACTCCGGCCACCTGGTGGGCGGGCGTCGACCAGTCGTGAGCCGTCACCAGCAGCCGGTTGCCGTCCCAGCGGGCGTTGGTCGGGTTGGGAGGGACCCAGGTGGGACCGGTGACAGTGATCTCCAGCACCTCCAGCGGGCCCGTGGGTCCGCGATCGATCGTCGATCGGACGAGGTCCACCTGCTCCCACGGCACCAGCACCTCGCTGCCGGCCGCCGAGCCGACTCTCAGCCGCAGCCCGGTCTCGTCGGCGCTGAGGGCGCGCCGCGGCGAGGTGATGTCGGTCAGTGCCCAGAACAGCAGTCCCCCGCCGGCCGCCCAGAAGAACGCTCCCCAGAGCCAGTCGGCCCTGCGCTCACTGGCGCCCTGGTAGGAGAGGCCACCATCTTCGCGACCCTCGGGCGCCCGGGTGACGTCCTGGCGCAGCTCGTCGGGAGCGTGCACGGCGCCCAGCACCCAGTCGGTGATGCCGCGGTCGGTGATCGTCAGATCGAGGGCGAGCGCCAGGGCGGGCACGGTGAACAGCAGCGCCAGCCACGGCCGCCAGGCCGCCTTCTTGAACTCGACGTTCACGGATCCTCGACTCCGAGGTCGGTGGGTGTGAGCAGCGCCACATAGGGTATTCCGCGGCTCGCCATTCGGGAGGCGACGGCCCCGCCGCTGCGGTCCACGAGCGCCAGCGCCTGGATGATGTCGGCGCCGAACACCTCCACCACGTCGATCGCCTCCTCGAGGGCCGCTCCGGTGGTGGTGGTGTCCTCGACCACCGCCACACGATCCTCGCGCCGCAGCGGACCGACCACGCGATCGCCGCGGCCGTGGGTCTTGACGCTCTTGCGAATCGAGAACGCCCGCAAGGCCCGGCCCCGGGCGGCCGCCCGCCCGGCGGTGGCAACCGCGATGGGATCCGCGCCGATGGTCATTCCCCCAATCGCGGTGACCTCAGCGTCGAGACGCGCGAGCACCGCATCGGCGACCCGTAGCGAACCGGCCCCGTCGAACGTGGTGACGC
>CAYGCW010000309.1:0-3564 GCA_964348465.1 uncultured Acidimicrobiia bacterium
CCCCGCTTGCTCTCGGCGACAGGCTGCGCGAGGCGATCGTGGTGCTGGAGGGTGTCGCGGCCCGGGTGGGAGCGATCACCGTCGGCCAGGGGAACTGAGGGGCCCCGGGCCATTCAGCCCAGGGCCCCCGGCGTGTGAGGGGCCGGCTCAGGCGAACGCGTCGCAGAAGCCCGCCAGCAGGATCGGGTCGTCCACGGTGAGCGGGTCGATCCCCCTGACGTCGTGACGTCCGGAGATCGAGAGCACCGAGGGTCCGCCAGGGCCGAAGAGGAGCACCACGCGTCCGGCATCCACCACGCTCCCGTCGCCCTTGTTGACGAGCACAGACAGTCCGTTGATCTGGATGGTGACGGTCCCGTCGTCGTTGAAGAGGATTCGCTGCTGGAACGAGTCCGGGCCTTCACGCAGCGACTCACCGGTGTCGGTGTTCGTGATCGTGTTGTCTTCCCGCACGCGGTCCTGGATGCGAACGAGGTTCCCCTCCGCGTCGAAGAAGAAAGTCCGCTCGACCGTGCCGCTGATGTCCCACCTCAGGTTGAGTCCGCATTCAGGCACGAACCCCTCGACCTGATCGGAGAACGGAAACGTCACGGTGGTCGGTTGCACGGCTGCGGCCGGCAGCGTCGTGACGATGCCGAATCCCGTGACCGCGGCGATGACCAAACAGAGCCTGCGCATGCGTGGCCTCCTTCCTGTTCTCGTGCCCGTTCTTCGAGCCTACCCGGCGCCGTGAAGCCGCAGGGTTCTGGGCGTCCTAGTCTCGGGCGGCATGTTCGACCCCGATGCAGTGCGGCCGCTCTTCCCGGCCCTGGGTCGCGAGGTCGCCGGGCAGCCGGCGGCGTACTTCGACGGCCCCGGAGGGACCCAGACGCCGGAAACGGTGATCGGGGCGATGGCGGGGTACCTGCGAAGCGGCAGCAGCAACCTGGGCGGCGGCTTCGTCACCAGCGACGAGGCGGAGGCCGTCACCGCCTCTGCCCGGGACGCCGTCGCCGACCTCTTCAACTGCGGGCCGGACGAAGTCGTGTTCGGTCAGAACATGACCAGCCTCACGTTCGCGATGAGCAGGGCGCTCGCCCGCACCTGGGAGCCGGGCGACGAGATCGTCGTGACCCGTCTCGACCACGACGCCAACATCACGCCGTGGACGATGGCGGCGGCCGACCGCGGCGTGGCCGTTCGCTGGGTCGACTTCCATCCGGAGTATGGCTGCCGCCTGGACCTCGACGGCCTGGCGGCCGCGCTCGGGCCCAGGACCCGGCTGGTGGCGGTCACCCACGCATCCAACGCCGTCGGAACGATCGTCGATGTCGGACGCGTCACCGAGATGGCACACGCCGCGGGGGCGCTCGTATACGTGGACGCCGTCCACTACACCCCGCACGGGACCGTCGACGTCGGCGCCACCGGCTGCGACTTCCTGGCGGCGTCGGCCTACAAGTTCTTCGGTCCCCACACCGGGGTGCTCTACGGTCGGCGCGAGCTGCTGGACGACCTCACCGCCTACAAGGTACGTCCGGCCCCGGGCTCCCCGCCGGGGAAGTGGGAGACCGGCACGCAGAGTTTCGAGAGCCTCGCGGGCGTGACCGCGGCGGTGAACTACCTCGCCGGGCTGGCACCCGGCCCGGACCGCCGCGCGGCGCTCTCGGCGGCCATGGCCGCCCTCGGAGAGCATGAACGGTCTCTGGCGGCGCGTTTCCTCTCCGGCGCCGCGGAGATTCCGGGCATGACGGTGTTCGGAGTCCCGGAGGCGTCGCACGACCGCACGCCGACGTTCGCGGTGGATGTCGGCGGCCGCCACGCCGACGAGGTGCAGAGGCTGTTGGGGGAACGCGGCATCTTCGTGTGGAGCGGCCACTACTACGCGGTGGCGGCGATGGAGCGGCTCGGCGTCCTCGATTCCGGTGGGCTGGTGCGGATCGGGTTCACGCACTACAACACGTCTGCCGAGGTGGACCGCCTCCTGATCGTCCTCGACGAGCTGAGCGGGGGAAACTAGCGCGGCGCCGGCTGGGCGAGGTGCTGATCGAGCATGTTCCAGACCTCGGGCTTGGCGAGCTCGTGGCGCATCGATCGCAGCGAGCGCAGGAAAGAGGGCACCGCCGCATCGGTCGAAAGCGGGTTGCGGCGCAGCGAGTCGAGGATGCTCGGGTCGGGCCTGATCACCAGAAGATCGGCTTCCGGCCACGCCTGCGCAATGTGCTCGGCTTCGGATTCGAGCGCGGTACGCCCGGCGTCGTCGAGGAGCCGTTCGTAGAACGGCGCCCGTCTGCGCGCCGTGGCCGCCGCCATCGGGGCGATCACCAGCACCAGGTCGAGCGGATCGGGGCTGCCGAGGACCAGGTCGGCGCTGGTGCCGGACGCCACCCCGCCGTCGACGTAGCGCCGGCCTTCGTGTGCCACGGGCTCGTAGATCATGGGGACCGCGCAGGACGCCGCCACCGCGGTCCCGAGTGAGATGGCCGGGCTGCCCTCGGTTCCGAACGAGACCCTCTCCTTGGCCTCCAAGTCGTACGCCACGATCACGGTCGGCCGGTCGGGCCAGCCTTCGGCGCCCGGCCCGATGCGATCGGCCAGCCATTCCGTGACCCCGGTGGGATCGAACGGCGCCGGGCTGCCCAGAAGGAGACTGAGCCCCGGCCGGCGCAGTCCCGGCAGCAGGCCGTGCCGGGCCCAGCGCGCCAGGCCCCGCAGCCGCGCTCGCGGGTAGAGCTGGCGGCGGAGGCGTTCGGTGTACTCGTCGGGCCCATGAGCCTCGCCGACGAGGGCGTCGATGCTCAACGCTCCCCCGCGGATCACGGCGGCGACCGTGGCGCCGCAGGAGGTGCCGATCACGACCTCGGCGTCGTCGGCTCGCCAGCCGGTCGCCTGCTCGATGGCCAAGAGCACCGCGAAATGGAAGGAGGCGCCGGTGATACCGCCGCCCCCCAATACGAGACCCACCTTGCTCACGAAGGCCAAGCCTAGGGCGCTCCCGGCGCTCCGCTGCGGCATCGGGAAGTATCGTCCCGCCGATGGAGTTCCGGCTCATCTCCACGACAGAAGACGCCGACGCCGTGTGGCCGATGCTGGAACGAAGCGAGCGCGCCGACGGCCGGCCCGCGCTCAGCGAGGTGAAGCTGATCGACCTGCGCAGTGACCACGCCGGACCCGGCGTGGCCGGTTTCGAGGAGGGCCGGGCGGTGGCGTATGCCCATGCGGTACCCCTGCCCAGTCACGGAGCGTGGGAAGTGGAGGTGGCCGTGGACCCGGAGCGCCGCGACCCGGCGCGCTACGCCGCGATCACCGCTGCGATCCTCCGAGAGCTCCCGGAGGGCGAGCCCGTCCACGTATGGGCGAGCCACCCGCATCACCAGCGGGTGCTCGAGCACGCCGGTTTCGGCGCCTTCCGGGAGCTGCGCCAGCTACGACGGCCGCTGCCGGCCCCGCCGCCCGAGCTGCCAGCAGGTGTCGGCGTCGGCACGTTCCGTCCCGGGCACGACGACGAGGAGTGGCTCCGGGTGTATCGAGCGGCGTTCGCCACTCATCCGGACGGGGCCGGCTGGGACGCCGCCGAGCTTCGGC
>CAYGCW010000310.1:0-3554 GCA_964348465.1 uncultured Acidimicrobiia bacterium
AGGGCGGCTACGCTGGACGGCCGCCGACCCGAGGTGACCGAGTGAGCGTGCTCCCCGGAGAGGGGACCCACGACATCCTCTACGGTTCGACCGGCTTTGCCGCTCGAACCCGGATACTGCCGGGCTACCTGGCGCGTCCCGACCTGGCGGGCTCGCACCCGGCGGTGGTCCTCGTACCCCCTCCCGCCGGAATCACTTCCAGCGTCAAGGATCTGTGCCGGCGCCTGGGCCGCCGCGGCCTGGCCGTCGCCGCCCCGGACTTGTACCGAGGCGCCGGGCCCAAGCGGGGCGCTTCGGCCGCAGACGTCGACGCGGCGTTGGCCGACCTCACCGCCCGCCGGGTGCTGGCGGATCTCGACGCCGTGCTTGCCTTCCTGCGCCGGCCGGGGACCGAATGGGCGGACCCGCGCCGCATCGGCGTCATCGGCATGGGGCGCAGCGGTCGGTGGGCGATCGACGCCGTCCGCGACAACTCCGAGGTGCGGGCGCTCGCCCTGGCCTACGTTCCGCTCGCCGGCGCGCTCGACGTGCTGCCGCAGCTCGGCGTATCCGTGCTCGGCCTGTACGGCCGAGCCGACGAGATCGCTCCTGCCGAAGACGCGGCTTCGGCACGCGGCCGCTTGCCGGCGTCGCAATGGGTCATCTACGAGGGCGTCGACCACGGGTTCCTCGACGACGCCGGCGAGACGTACGACCCGGCGGCCGCCTCCGACGCCATCGACCGGCTCGCATCGTTCTTCGGGCGGGCGCTGTCCCTGGAGCCGCCAGCCGCCACCGGAGGCGGCTAGCCGCGCCGGCTCGTCGCCCAGGCCGCACTCATCCCGAGCCGTCGCAGGAAGCCGGCCGCGGCCCGCGCGGTGGCCTCGTCGTCGGCCCGCACCACGATCTGGCGGTTCGCCTCCAGCCGGCCGATCTCCGACGCCAGGCGGCCCGGCGCCACGGCCAGGGCGGCCTCGGTGCGGTCCGGCTCGGCGCGCAGGTCGACGACCATCGGGGCCCACGGTGAGGCGGATCGCGACTGCAGGTAGGCGTCGTCCACACTCGGAGCGTCGTCGCCGAAGCGGGGATCGGCCCAGAACATGTCGGCCCGGCCCTGGTTGGTGAGCAGCACGGCGTCGGCGTTGAGCGGGGCGGGCCCCGGCCGCGGCGGGTCCAGCATCGCCAGCTCGGCGGCGGGCCGGGAGCCTGCCGACCCGTGGGCGGTGTGGCGGGGGAAGCGCGCTGCGAGGTCGATCCGGGTCTCCTGCACCCGGTCGGCGGCGGCCGCGTCGGGCGCCCAGTCGGCCCCGTCCAGACCGCCCACGAACAGGAGCTCGCCGACCAGCAGGGCCACGTCGGCGTCGCCGATTCCGGGCGCCGCCAGACTGCGCGCCTCCGGGAAGCCTTCGATCCGGGTGCCGTCGCGTTGCGCGACGGCGCCGCGCAGGGCGGCTCCCGGCCCGTAGAGTCGGGCTCCGGTGGCCTCGGCCAGCAGGCGCCCCCCGGCGACGCGGCCGGCCGGGATCCCGGTCTCGACGACGGCGACCAGCTTCACGAAGCCGGGCAAGAACTCGGCGACGGCGTCGGTGTCGAGCGGGGCGTCGACGACCAGCGCTCGCTTGTGCTCCTGCACGAGGTACCCGTTGTGCCCCGGCTCCGGCAGGGGGAGCGCCTCCATCAGGCAGCACACGCGGGATGCATCAGCCGAGTCCGTTCGCCCCGGCTGCGACGGCGCGGGCCGCGTCGGCGAACGACATCGGGTTGCCGAGGACGGGGTGTTCGTAGTCGGCGCCCGAGAGGTCGGCGAGGTCCTCGCTGCCCATCATGATCGGAGCGCCCGGGACTGTGGCCAGCCGGGTGATGCGGCCCCGGTCGGGTACCTCGAGGTCGGCGCCCGCGGTGTCGTACGCCACTGCTGCGTCGCCGAGGTCGAAGCGTCCGGCGACGTCGCAAAACAGCGCTGCTCCGGACCGGGGGATGCGGGCCTCGGCCAGGCGACTGCCGACGACGACAGCGCCGTCGAGGACCGCGGCGGGGCTGGTGATCTCGGAGTCGATCACCACGGAGTTGCGCAGCGCGGCGCCCGGGGCGACATGGCTGCCGACGATGCGGTTGCCTGCGGCGTCCGGCGCTGCGGGCACGTCGAGCAGCGCCCTGGTGGCGGCCCCCTCGGGAGTTGCCCTGGTGAGCGACAGCAGAGCCCTGCGCAGCGTCGGCTGCAGCCCGCAGTCGAACCAGTACGGCGTCCCGTAGTCGACCACGTACACGGCCGGCGGCCGCCCGGCGGAGTCGGCGAGCCGCCCGCGCACCGCGCGCGCCTTGGCGGCGAAGGCCGGCAGGGCGGTCTCGAGGCGAGCGATGCCGGTCCGACCCAGCTCTGCCTCGGCGGCGCGGGCGGCGTCCCAGCCCGGTTCGTCGGTCTGGAACGCGACCCAGAAGTACGGATCCCAGTCGACCCGGGCTGACGGGTCGGCCACCTCGGCTGCGAACACGTCGGCCGCCGCGTCGAGGAGGTGACTCGAGACGGCCAGGCTTCCCAGGTTGACCGCCAAGCGGTGACCGGCCATATCCATTGCTTCGAGCCTGCGCAGCAAGGATTCCTGTGGTTGGCGGGGAAGGGTGGCGGCGAGCAGCCCGGTGCCGGGATCGACGACGAGCCAGTCCTTCTCGACGGCCAACTGCGGCGTCGGGTCGGTGAACCACGCGAGCCGGAAGCCGTCCAAGGGCCCGGGCAGGTCGCCGGGCTCGGGGAAGTCGACGCCGGGAAGCTGTACCTCGTCGCCCCAGCGAATCAGGGCGCCGCGGAACCCGGCAGTGCGCAGGAACTCCACCAGCGACGTCGAGAACATCACCACGAGGTCGGCGACCGCGAGGAAGTCGCCGGTGACGGGGCCGCGGCGCGGCACTCGCAGCGCCGCCTTGCGGTTGCCCAATGCCTGGGTGAAGGGGCTGAGGCGCTTCCCGGCGCCGAACAGCAAGCTGAGCAACGTGATGCCGTCAGCCGGGACCTCGTCTCGCAGCTCGGCCCAGGCCGCCAACGTGCCGAGCAAGCTGCCTTTCGGGACGGCCTCCACGAGGGAGCGGATCCGGCCCGGGTCGGCGCCGCCGAACAGGTCGGCGGCGTGGTGGTGGAAGTGCTCCGCCCAGTGCCGGGCGTCGGCGGGGCTGCCCGACACGACCGCGAACGCGTCCGGGGTGGCGCCTGCGGCCGCCAACGCCAGGTTCTCTTCGATCTGTCGCAGCCAGGTGTCGGGCACGGCTTTCACGGGGCAGGGGACGGTTCGCCAGCCTAGATGGCGGCCCGGGGGCGAGCGGCGGCCGGCCCCTAGAGTACGGGCGGCGCTCTCAGCAGCACTGCCGGCGTGAAGGAGACCAGCAATGATCGGGCGCGCAGTGGTCACCGGCGGGGCGGGATTCATCGGCTCCCACCTGGTCACCCGCCTCGTCGACGAGGGCACCGAGGTGCTGGTCATCGACGATCTGTCCACCGGCCGGCTGGAGCGGCTCGCCGAGGCCCGCCGTACCCGGCTCGTGCAGATCCACCAACTCGACGTGCGGGCTCGCGAGCTCGGCGA
>CAYGCW010000311.1:0-3529 GCA_964348465.1 uncultured Acidimicrobiia bacterium
GTGGGGCGCATTGATCGGCAGACGGACACGGTCACGAGGTCTCCGATCGTCCGGCTGGCGGCGACGCTCGATGTCGACGTTCCGCGCGGGTCCCTTCCGCTGCTGTGGCACTGGCTCTACTTCTTGCCCGTCACCCCTTCCTCCGAGCTCGGGGAAGACGGCCATCCCCGGCGGGGAGGCTTCCTGCCCCCGCTTCCGCACCGTCGTCGCATGTTCTCGGGTGGGCGCGTCGAGGTGGCGGCGCCGCTGCAGGAAGGCGACGCCGTTGAACGCGCCGCGACCGTGACGGCCGTTGCCGAGAAGGAGGGCCGCCGCGGTCCTCTGATGGTGGTCACCGTGCGCCACGAGGTGACCGGGCCGGCCGGCCCAGCGGTGATCGAGGAGCAGGACCTCGTCTACACCGACGCCGAGCCCCGCCGGCCCGGCCCGGAGACGGGGACCGCGCCGGACGCCGCGTGGCGCGCCGACCTGGCCGTCGACGCCGTGCTGATGTTCAGGTTCTCGGCCCTCACGTTCAATGCTCACCGCATCCACTACGACGCGCCGTACTCCCGCGCCGTGGAGCGCTACCCGGCACCGGTCGTGCATGGGCCGCTGGTCGCGCTGCTGCTGGCCGAGCTGGCGCGCCGCCATGGCGCCCGTCCCCGGCGCTTCCGGTGGCGGGCGCGCTCGCCCGCATTCCTCGGGGACCTCCTGTGTCTGCGCGGAGATCCCGGCGGTGATCTGGCGGCGTACTCGGCAGGCGGCTCGCTGCGGGTGGAGGCGGCCTTCTCGTGACGATCGTCGTCCTCGATCTCGCCGGCGCGCTGCGAACCTCGGGTGTTCCGCCCCCGTGGCTGCCGGCCGCAGCGCCGGCGGCTGACCACCGAACCCGCCGGGGACGGCGCCGGTAAGGTGCGGGCCCACCGAGGAGGTCGGATAGTGCGCGCCATCGTCTGCAAGGAGCTGGGACCACCGGAGAAGCTGGTGGTCGAGGAGGTCCCCGATCCGGAGCCTGGTCCCGGCGAGATCCTCGTCGACGTCAAGGCCGCCGGAATCAACTTCCCCGACCTGTTGATGATCCAGGGCTTGTACCAGCTTCGCCCCGACCCGCCGTTCGTCCCGGGCGCAGAGGCGGCCGGGGTCGTGGCGGCGCTCGGCCAGGGGGTGACGTTCCCCGACGTCGGTACCCGGGTGGCGGTGACCCCGCCGATGGGCGCGTTCGCGGAGAAGTGCGTCGTGCCTTACACCCACGCCATCCCGATCCCCGACGAGCTCGGATTCGACGAGGCCGCCGGGTTCAGCATCACCTACGGGACCTCCTACCACGCCCTGAAGCAGCGGGCCGCCCTGCAGCCTGGTGAGACCCTGCTCGTGCTGGGCGCCGCCGGGGGAGTGGGATCGACCGCCGTCGAGCTGGGCAAGGCCATGGGCGCCACGGTGATCGCCGCCGCCGGCAGTTCGGAGAAGCTCGACTTCGCCGAGTCGCTCGGCGCCGACCTGCGCATCGACTACCGCACCGAGGACTTGAAGCAGCGCGCCAAGGAACTCACCGCGGGCCGGGGCGCCGACGTCGTGTACGACCCCGTCGGCGGCGACTTCGCCGAGCAGGCGCTGCGCGCCACCGCCTGGCAGGGCCGATTCCTGGTGATCGGGTTCGCATCCGGCGAGATCCCGCGCGTCCCGCTCAACCTGGCGCTGCTGAAAGGCGTGAGCATCGTCGGCGTGTTCTGGGGCTCATGGGCGAGCCGCGACCCGGCCGCCTCCGCGCAGAACTACGCCGAGCTGTTCGGGATGGTCGCGGAAGGCCGCATCAAGCCGCGAGTGACGGGCACCTACGGGCTGGACGACCACCTCGACGCGTTGCGGGCGATCGCCGAGCGGCGAGCGCGCGGCAAGCTCGTCCTGCGCATGTGAGCCGGCGGGGGGTCACCCCTCCTGGGGCCGGGTGTCGAGGACGACGACGTCCGACGGGGCCGGGTCCTCGTCGATCGGCTCGAGGGTCACCCAGACCCGCGGGTAGTCGCGGCGGGCGATGCCCACGAACAGCTCGGCCTCGTCGAGGCTCGTAAACGTGCCCGCGGAGATGTGGACGCGGCCGCGGCTGAACCACGCCTCGTAGACGTGCCCATCCGGCGCGGGTTGCAGGCCGCCGACGTCGAACGCGACCCGGGTGCCGGCCGGCTCGTTCCAGCCCTGGACGGTTCCTTCGAGCCCGGCCGCCGGCCCGGCGCCCGCGATGGCCACCTCCCAGTCGGGGCCTCCGCCCCGCAGGTTGACGACGAGCACCGATGCCACGACTGCGGCGCTGATCACGCCGACGGCCCAGGCCGGCCACACCCGGCGCCGACCCGGGTCCGGTCGAGCCGGAGGCTGGTCGGCGGCGATCTGGGCCATGACCCCGGCACCGAGGCCGGGGCTCGGCTCCGCCCACAGGGCCGGATCGCCGAGGGCGTCGGTCATCGAGGCCAGGCCGGCCTGGTCGGATCGGCATCGCGGGCAGGTGTCGAGGTGGGCGAAGTGGTCGGCTTCCAGCTCGCCGGCGAGGAACGCAGCTCGGAAGTCGTCGCACCTCACGCCGTGGCCTCCTCGACGTGGGCCAGCAACGCGGCGAGCCGGCGGTGAGCGCGGTGCGAACGTGACTTCACGGTGCCCACGGGGATGCCGAGCGCCTCGGCGGCCTCGGAGTGGGTGAGGCCGGCGTAATGCAGCGCACGCATCACCGCCAGCTCTTCGGTGGGCAGCCGGTCGAGCGCCGTCCGCACCTCCCACGCCGCCCAGGTGTCCTCGAACGTTGCCGGCAGAGCGACGATCTCCGGCTCGGCGTCCACCGAGTCGTGGCGGCGCTCCCGCCGGTACACGTCGATGGCGACGCGCCGGGCGATGGCGTAGAGCCACGGCCCGATGCTGCGACCGGTGTCGAATCGGGACGCCGCCCTCCATGCGTTGGTGAACGTCTGCTGTACGGCTTCCTCCGCCAGGCCGGGGTCGCCGAGGGCGCGCAGCGCCACGACGTAGACGGCCCGGCCGTACTCCTCGTACAGCTCGCGCATCGCGGCCGGGTCGCCGGCCCGGAACCGCTTGAGGGTTCTGTCGCTTGGCAACGCGCCTCCCGTCGCAGGCACCCGCGTTCCCATCAACTGTACGTTGCCCGGCCGGCTCCGGTTCGGTCGCGAACCGCGACGGCCGCGCGACCGTATCTAGAGGCGCAGTCGTTCGGGAGGTCTCACGATGCGCATCTTTGTCGTCACCGCCGCCGCTCTCGTGCTCGTAGTGGCCGCCTGCGGAGACTCGGCCGACCCGACCGTGGCGCCGACCGTCAGCTCGGCCCCCGCGGCCACGGCTTCTGCTGCGCCGGCAGACACGATCGTCGCCGTGACCGGCGGCGACCTGGGCGATCATCTGGTGGACGGCGACGGCCGGACGCTGTACCTGTTCACGGTCGACATCCAGGGCGAGGCCAGCGCCTGCGTCGACGACTGCGCCGCGAACTGGCCGCCGCTCGTCGGCGGGTCCTCGGCCGGCACCGGTGCCGACGCCGGTTTGTTGG
>CAYGCW010000312.1:0-3524 GCA_964348465.1 uncultured Acidimicrobiia bacterium
CCTCCGCTGCCACTTCCACAACACCCGCAACACCGGCTACGCCAACGCCGTGGCGGCGGTGGCCGCCGGCGTCGACACGCTCGACGCCGCAGTGGGCGGTTACGGCGGCAGTCCCTTCGCGCCGGGCGCCGCCGGGAACGTCGCCACCGAGGACCTGGCGTACCTGCTGGAGCGCAGCGGCGTCCCCACCGGCCTCGACCCGGCCGCGCTGGCCGAGATCACCCGCTGGCTGGAGGAGCGGCTCGGCAGCCCGGCCGCCGCGATGTTCGGCAAGGCCGGGCCGTTCCCTGCCTGAACAGCCACCGGGCGGCTCCGGGCTACGGGTAACCTGCGGCGCGATGGCCCACGTCCCGCCCATCCCCTACGACGACGCCGGACCGGCGCTGCGACGCGAATACGACTCGGCGCTGCGGAGGGCGGGCAGGATCTGGGGCATCGTCGCCATCCAGAGCCACAACCCGGCCTCCCTGCGCGACAGCATCCGGATGTACTCCACGATCATGTTCGGGGAGTCGCCGCTGAGCCGCGCCCAGCGGGAGATGATCGCGGTCGTCACCTCCCAGGTGAACGAATGCGTCTACTGAATCCGCGCGCACCTGCACGACCTCCGGGACGAGGTCGACGACCAGGAGATGGTGGACCGCTTCGCAGCCGGTTGGCGCACGGCCGGACTCGACCCGCCCACGGCCGCACTCCTCGACTACGCCGAGAAGCTCACCCGCAGCCCCGGGGAGTGCGGCGCGGCCGACGTGGCGGCGCTCCGGGCCTCCGGCTGGGACGACCGCGCCATCACCGACGCCACCCAGGTCTGTGCCTACTTCAACTACATCAACCGAATCGCCGACGGCCTCGGCGTCGACCCCGAGGACTGGATCGACGGGCGCGGGCGGGAGACCGGCGGCTGAGGAGCAGCCGTCGGGGCGGAGACCTCTGAGCCTCGGCCGGACGACGAGCCGGGGATGCCATCGCTGATCGCCGGCCGCGGGGCCGTGGCCTCACCGCCCGGCTCGACCTCTCCGACCTTCAGGCCAGGTCGAGCCCGAGGAGGTCCTCCAGCTCGGCGATGGCGGCGGCCGGGTCCTCGACCTTGATCGTGGTGATGCCCATGGCCCGGGCCGGCTTCAGGTTGCGGCCCATGTCATCGAGATAGATGACCGCCGCCGCCGGCACGCCCAGCTCCCGCAGCAGCAGCTCGTAGACGGCCGGGTCCGGCTTGCGCAGGCCGACGACATGCGACTCGACGAACACGTCGAACAGGCCGCTCAGCCCGTCGAACGTCTCGGCAGCGGGCGCCGGGCGGGCCCAGTTGTTCGTGAGCGCGGCCGTCTTGAGGCCGGCGGCCCGGATCGCGGTGATGGCGGCAATCATCTCCGGCCGCGGCAGCACCGTCAGCGCGATGCGCCGCATCAGCTCCGCGGCCGAGAAGCCGATGCCCAGCTCCCTGCCCTCGGCTTCGAACTCCCGGCAGAAGTCGCGGAACGCCAGCTCGCCGCGCTCGTGGCGGGCCCACGCCCCCTGCTCGCCACGCAGGCGCACCACGTCGACCAGGGCGCGGTCCGGCAGGCCCAGGTCGGCCTCGTACCGTCGCATCGCCGGGAACGGCGACCCGAGCACCACCCCGCCGAGATCGAACGCGACGGCGCCGAACGTCACGCCAGCCCGGCGCTCGCCACCCACGCCCCGAAGAGCCGGGCCGCCATCGCCGCCCCCTCGTCCCGCCCTCGCTCCAGCGCGGCCAGCAGCTCGCTGGCGCTCACCCCGGCCGCCTCGAGCTGCCCACCGCCCTCCAGCTCCACCCACTCCCGAACGATCTCGGGCGACGCCTCCGGGTGGGGCTGCATCGCCAGCGCCGAGCCATGGCGAAAGGCCTGCGGGTACTGCTCGGACTCCGCCAGCAGCTCGGCCCCGGGCGGGAGGTCGAAGGTGTCCTGGTGCCACACCAGCGCCGGCCCGTCGAGGTGGCGCAGCACGGGGTCGGCCTTCCCGGCGCCGGTGAGGGTGACGGCCATGTGGCCGGCCTCGAGAGCCGGCGCGCGGTAGGCGCGCCCGCCCAGCGCGTCGGCGAGCAGCTGGGCGCCGAGGCAGATCCCCAGCACGGGCACCCCCCGCTCGACGGCCTCGGCCAGCAACCGCTTCTCGTCGCTCAGGAACGGGTAGCGCCCGTCGTCGTAGGCGCCCATCTCTCCCCCGAGGGACACGATCGCTGCGTAGCCGTCCACCGGAGGCACGGCAGCCCCGGCAGAGAGAGATGCGGTCGCGACCGGCACGCCGGCGGCCGCCATGGCATCCCCGAGATACCCGGGTGGGATCGAAGGGCCGTGGCGGAAGACGAGCACCGGTCGCATCGCCGCCACCGTAGCCGGTGCTGCTCGCGGCTAACCTGGTGCGAGAGGTGCGGGAGGGGGCGCGGTGAAGGGTCTGTTGGTCCTGTTCGGGATCTTGGGGGCGCTGCTGGGCGGCCTCGTCGCCCTCTTCACGCTCGGCGAAGCGCCGGCCCTCGTGGTACTCGTGCTCATGCTGGGCATCACGATCTACGGAGCGCTGGCGTCGCCCGAGGTGGCCCGCTGGATCCTCGCGCTGGTGACGCTGGTGTTTCTCGGCGCCCTCGCCTTCGGCGGCTGGAGCGGGTACCAGATCTACCAGGCGCTCACGACCACCGAGGGTCCCGTACAGCGGCCGGACGCCGCGGCGCTGGCGTCCGCCCGCGCCAAGGTCGACGCAGCCACCGACACGGCAGCCTTCCGGCTGGAGCTGACCGAGGAGGAGATGACCGCCTACACGCTCGACGCCCTCTCCGACAATGCCGACAACCCGCTCGAAGGGGTCGTGCTCGACGTGGTCGACCGGCCCGGCGAAGCGCAGGGCCTGGTCGAGTTCACCGCGACCTTCAAAGGCGGCGGGGTAGAAGGGACCGGCGCCGTCACGGCCGAGCTCGATGCGGGCGCGGTGCGCATCGAGCTGGAGAAGGTGGAGGTGGGCGCCTTCGAGCTGCCCGGCATCGCCGAGAGCGCACTCGAGGATCTCGTCGAGTCCGTAGCGGACCTCAACAGCGCGCTGGAGGGCGCCGGCGCCGACGTCCAGTCGATCGAGATCGGCGGCGACCGGGTGATCGTGGTGGGTACCCAGGCGAGTACCGACCTCCTCACGTCGGACGCGCTGCTCACGTCGATCCAGAGCCAGATCGCGGCCGCCGGCACCGCGGTGACGCCGCCACCGGAGCGCCTCGGCCCCGGCCGGGTCAACGCCCCCACGGGCACCACCAGCGGGACCGCCCCGTTCCACGTCGCCCTCGGCGACTCGCTGGCGGCCAACGTCGGCGTCGTAGAAGCCAAGGACGGCTACGTGTCGCGCCTCCACAACCAGCTCGAGCAGCGCGACGGAGCCACCTACGGCCTGCGCAACTTCGGGATCTCCGGAGAGACGACCGGCACGATGATCCGGCGCGGCCAGCTCGACGAGGCGGTGGCGTTCATGGAGCGCACCGACGTCGCCTACGTGACCATCGACATCGGTGCCAACAACCT
>CAYGCW010000313.1:0-3523 GCA_964348465.1 uncultured Acidimicrobiia bacterium
CCTCGGTGACGATCACCGCGCCCTCACCCGCCAGGATGATGCGCTCGAAATCGGCGACCGTCCGGTCCTCGGTGACGATCACCCCGCTGCCTTCGACGTCGCGGGCGTTGTCGAACACGACTCCAGCGTCGCACGCCGCGAGGACAGCAACCATCAGCAGCGCGCACACATACAAGACCAGGCTGCGCACTGGTTCCACCCCCTTCGACTCGTCGGACACCCCCAGCGTGCCCGCCGCACGCACAGAGGACCAGGGGCCTAGTGCCCTAGTGCATGGGAGCTCCTCGCTCGGTGCCAGGTGGACGTCGCGCATCCGACGCCGGCCGCCCTTCCGCCTGAAGACGAATGGGGCCTGCCCGAGCGGTCGTGTGGTGGCCGCGGGCACCGCCGCCAGTGCTGTGCGGCGCCGGCGTGGCAGACTCGCAGCGTTGCCTGCAGGAAGGGAGACCACCGATGGGCTCGCTGCTCGTTCACATCACGCATGGTCCCGAGGCGCCGACGCGCGCCGCGCTCGGCTGCACCGTTGCGAAAGCCGCCAAGGACGCTGGCCATCAGGTGACTGTCTTCCTCGCCGGCGACGCCGCGTACCTCATGAAGGACGAAGTCGTGGCACAGCTCAAGGGCATCGGCACCGGGGCACTGGCGGATGCCCTGCCCGCCTTGGTGGGTGACGGTGTCCCGATCTACGTGTCCGGCATGTCGTCGAAGGCTCGTGGTGTCACCGAGGACGATCTGGCGAACAAGAACGCAACGTTCGCAATGCCGTCGCGATTGGTGGAGCTGACCTTCGAAGCCGACAGGGTCCTCGTGTACTGAGCCTGCACGAGGCCAACGCCACGAGCCGCAGCCGTCGCGGCCAGCCGCCGTGACGAGGCGACACGACCCCCGCACGCGGCGGTGAGGGCGCCGGCCCGGCACCCTCACCCCTCAGCCCCCCGGCTGTGCGGCCGGCCGCTCGGCCGGTCATCCCCTCATGGCCGCCACCCGCCGAACACGGACAGGTAATTTCTTCCTGTCCGTGCAACGGCGCCGCCGGGCACATAGAGTGCGAGGGAGGGGTGATGATCCGGACCAACGCCTGGTTCGATCAGCTGTATCGGCGGCACTACGGAGCGGTCCTCGCCTATTGCGTGCGCAGGACGGCGCGGGCCGACGCCGACGAGGCGGCCGCGGAGACCTTCGCGGTCGCCTGGCGGCGCCGGGCCGACGTTCCCGCAGGCGACCGGGCACTGCCCTGGCTGTACGGCGTGGCGCGCCGGGTGCTGTCGCACCAGCGGCGCAGTGCGGCCCGCTTCCGCCGGCTCAGGGCGAAGGTGACGGCGCTCCAGCCGCCGCCGCCGCCCCGCCCGGATACCGTCGTGGTGGAGCGGCAGGAATACGCCCGGGTCCGCGCGGCCGTCGCCGGCCTGGCGCCGAACGATCGAGAGGTGCTGCTGCTCTCGGCATGGGAGGGGCTGTCCCATGCCGAGATTGCTGCGGCGCTCGGCTGCTCCCAGGCGGCCGTCGACAAGCGCCTGGTCCGGGCCAAGCAGCGCCTCGCCCGCAGATACGACGGTCTGAGCCATTCACATCGTCCCCCGGCGAGTGCAGCAGGAGGAGGTGGGAGATGAGCACGCCCGAGCGCATCTATGCGCTGTTGGTCGAGGCCAACCCGGTCTCGGACGCAGACGGGCTGCTGGTCGAGCCCCGCCTCCGAGACACCGAGCCGAGGAGGCAGGCGATGCAAACGGAGGAGAACATACGAGTGGTGGAGCCGCCCCCGCCCCGGGGACGATCCTGGGTGCCGGCGCTGGCGGCCGGGTTCGTTGTCGTGACAGCCGTCGTGGCCGCGGTGATCTGGCTGGCCGCAGACGACGGCGATCCGGCGCCGGTGGTGGCCGATCCCCCGGTGACCACCGCGGCCGACCCGGTGCCGGAGCCCGACCCTGCGGCCCGGGCCGAGGCCGCCGTTGCGAGAGTGGAGAGCTTCTACGCCGCCTTGGGGGAGGGCGACTCGAGCGCCATCGAGGCGCTGATGTCACCCAACGAGCCGCTGGATATCGCCCAGCGGCGCTTATGGGAGTTCAATGCCGTGCTCGAGGCCGCCTACCCCAGCCGACTCGAAGGCTGTGAGGCGACCAGCACGAACAGCAACGAGTTCGTGCTCGTGACGTGCACAACGATCGACACCAGCCCCGTCGCCGACGCCCTCGGCGGCGGCGAACGCAGCGAGAGGTGGCGGGTGGTCGACGACGGGCCGATAGATTGGCTGGCGCTGCGGAGCGAGAGCCTGGGCACGGGCGCCGGCATCCTGGCCTTCGCGCACACCCAGTACCTGTCGGCGATCCTCGAGGAGGAGTACCGGGCATCGTGCGCCCCGGGCGCATACGAGTCGCAGTCGATCATCGCCAACCAGGGGCTTTCCCTCACCGCACCCTGCGCCGAGCTGATGGTGGCGGTGGCCGCGGACGTCGCCGCCTGGATCGAAGCCGGCCGTCCGGCGCTGGATGCGCCCACCGAGGAGTCCCGGGTGGAGGCTGCCCAGGCGTTCATGGAGGCGATCGCCGCAGGTGATGTCGAGGCCGTCGTTGCGCTCTCCTCGCCGGACGGCACGGTCCGGGACGCCGACCGGCGCATGTGGGAGTTCCTGGCCACGAGCTACGAGGAGTACCCGATCGAGGTGCAGGGTTGTGCTGCAGATCCCGCGGCCGACGGCGGAGCCGTACGCGTCGTTTGCGACGTGGTCGACTCCAGCCCGGTGGCGGCGGTGGTCGGGCTCACCGAGACCCGGTGGCCGTTCCTCGTCTACGACAACGGCGGGGTCCTGTGGCGGCCGGCCGAGCCGGACTTGGCGCCGATCCCGCGGGCGTTCACCGAGTACCTGCAGATCCACGATCCCGACGCCTATCGGGACCACTGCGACTTCAGCACCGGCATCAACTACAACGGCGGCCTGGCGCTCACCGGCGAGTGCGCAGCCGTGATCACGCCGATAACGCAGGATGTGGCCGATTGGATCCTCGCCGGCCGTCCGGAGTCGTGACGCCAGCGCGGGAGCAGGGACGAGACGGGGTGCGGTCCACGGCCGCACCCCGTAGATGCGGCGCCGTAGCGTTCGAGCGCAGCAGGAGGGCGCTGCGCTGCGATGAGGGCCACCCTCCGACGAGCACGCCCTCGACCGGGAAGACTCGAGCTGAGCCGTCGGTGTGGACCACCAACCCGTCCTGAGCCTGTTCCCAAAGACCGTCGGGGCCGGGATACACCAGCGCCCCACCGAATCCGCGGTTTTCGAATACTCCCCCCTCGGTTGGTGGTGGCGGCATCGTCCACGCTCCGGCAAGGTAGGTCAAGACCCAAATCCGGCGGCGACCGGGGCACGTTCGAGTCCCGCCAGCCCCACCCGCGGCGAGGACCAGCGAAGAGTAGTGACTATGATCACTATCGCGATGGAAAGAAGTTGGGACCATGTTTGGCAGGCAGCCGCCCGGCTCCAGGAGCTGGTCCCCGACGCCGTGCTCGTCGGGGGAACGCCCGCCGCCCACCA
>CAYGCW010000314.1:0-3492 GCA_964348465.1 uncultured Acidimicrobiia bacterium
CACCCCCGAGTCGTTCTCCATGGCGTCGAGGACCTCGCGGGTCTGGTAGGCGGTGGCTTCCAGCGTCGCCCTGGCGAGATGGCCGGCCTCGACGTAGCGGGTGAGGCCGACGATGGCGCCCCGGGCGTCGCTGCGCCAGTAGGGGGCGAACAGGCCCGAGAAGGCGGGGACGAAATACGCCCCGCCGTTGTCGTCGACGGTGCGGGCCAGCTCCTCGACCTCCGGGGCGCTCTCGATCAGCCGCAGGTTGTCGCGCAGCCACTGGACGGCGGCGCCGGCGATGGCCACCGAGCCTTCCAGCGCGTAGTTGGCGGGCTCGTCGCCGATCCGGTAGGCGACGGTCGTCAGGAGCCCGTGCTCGGACGGCACCGCCTCGGTGCCGGTGTGCAACAGCAAGAAGCAGCCGGTCCCGTAGGTGTTCTTCGCCTGGCCGGGCTCGTAACAGGCCTGGCCGAAGACGGCGGCCTGCTGGTCGCCGAGCACGCCGGCCACCGGCACGCCGGCGAGGACCCCGCGGCCCACGCCGAACGAGCCCACCGAGGGACGGATCTCCGGCAGCATCGCCGGTGGGATGCCCATGGCGGCGACGTTGTCCGGCGCCCAGTCGAGCGTCCGGAGGTCCATCAGCAGCGTGCGGCTGGCGTTGGTGACGTCGGTGGCGTGCTCGCCGGTGAGGTTCCATACCAGCCACGAGTCGACGGTGCCGAACAGGGCGTCCCCGGCCTCTGCCCCCGCCCGCAAGCCGTCGACGTTGTCCAGCAGCCAGCGCACCTTGGGGCCGGAGAAGTACGTGGCGAGCGGCAAGCCGGTGCTGGGCCGGAAGCGATCGGCGCCCTCGGCGCCTCCCAGCGCCCGGCACAGCTCGTCGGTGCGGGTGTCCTGCCACACGACGGCCGGCGCCAGCGGCTCCCCGGTGGTGCGATCCCACACCACCGCCGTCTCCCGCTGATTCGTGATCCCGACCGCGGCCAGGTCGGCGGCCTCGATGCCGGCGTTGGCGAGCGCACCGCCGATCACGGCCTGCGTGCGCTGCCAGATCTCGGCGGCGTCGTGCTCCACCCATCCCGGCTGCGGGTATATCTGGCGATGCTCCTGCTGGTCGTGGGACACGAACTCGCCCCGGCGGTTCACGATCACGAACCGCGTGCTGGTCGTCCCCTGGTCGAGCGCGCCGATGTAGTCCTTCACCCGTCCTCCCGTTTGTCAACAGGGCTGGCAGCCAGTTCCCCGGCCCGCTGCCGGGCCTCCTCGGGACCCTCACGCAAGTAGATCTCGACCGCGTCCGCCGCGAGCTGCACGAGGACGTCGGCCTCCGGCCTCTCCTTCGCCGTGAAGCGCTCGAGCACGAAGTCCGCCGGGTCCTGGCGGCCGGGCGGCCGCCCCACCCCGAACTTGAGACGCCAGAACTCGGAGGTGCCCAGCGACCGGATCACCGAGTCGACGCCGTTGTTGCCGCCCGAGCCGCGTCCGAACTGCACCCGCAGCTTGCCGAAGGGCAGGTCGATGTCGTCGTGGCACACCAGCAGCCGCTCGGCCGGAGTGCGGTAATACCGGAGCAGGGGCGCCACCGCCTGGCCCGACTCGTTCATGAAGGTGCGGGGCAGGGCCAGCACCACCTTCTCATCGCCGATGCGAGCTTCGGCGACCTCGATGCGCATGCCCAAGCGGGCCTTCTTGAAGCGGGCGCCGTGGCGGTCCGCGACGACCGCCACGATGTCGCCGCCGACGTTGTGGCGGGTTCCCTCGTAGCCGCGCCCCGGGTTGCGCAGCCCGACGACGATGTGCACCGTCGATCAGCCTTCGTCGCCCTCGTCGGGCTCGTCCTCGGTCGCGCCTTCGGGGGCCTCGCCCTCCTCTGCGAGCTCGACGCCCTCCAGCTCCTCTTCCTCGAGCTCCTCGGGCTCCTCCTCGATGCGTGGCGCCAGCACCGTGACCAGGGTCTGATCGGGGTCGTCGAGGATGGTGACGCCCTCCAGCTCGGGCAGGTCCGACACCTTGAGGGAGTCGCCGATCGTCAGCTCGGTGACGTCCAGCTCGACGCTGGGCGGGATCGCAGTGGGGAGCGCCTCGATGGCGATCGAGGCGCGCACGGTCTCGAGGACGCCGCCGTCCTGGCTCACCCCGACGGGCACGCCGATGATCTCGAGCGCCACCTCCGCCTCGATGGCCTCGGTCAGCGAGACGTTGACGAAGTCGAGGTGGATGATGTCGCCGCGGACCGGATGGCGCTGCACCTCACGCGCCACCGTGAGGATCTGCGTGCCGTCGACCTGGACGTTGATGAGCGCGTTCAAGCCGGCCTCGGTGTTCAGTACGGCGTAGAGGTCGCGGGCGTCAACGGAGATCGGGGTGGTCTCGACCTCGCGGCCGTACACCACGGCGGGTACCCGGCCGGAGCGCCGCAGGCGGCGGGCCGGACGCGAGCCGGCTTCGGTGCGGGGCTCGCTGCTCAGCGTCAGAGTGTCCATCGTGGGCGCGCTCCTCGTCGGAAAGCTTCGGGGGCTCCCATTATCGCGCCTTTTGGGGCGTTACGACAAAGACGCCTCGGCGCCGCCGTGACCCCTCAGCCCGGGACGAAGCTGAACCGCACCCGGCGCGCCGGGTTGTCGGCGTTGACGTCCACGAGCACGACCGACTGCCAGGTGCCGAGCGCCAGGCGGCCGGCCACCACCGGCACGGTCATGGAGGGCGCCACGAACGCCGGGATCACGTGGTCGGCGCCGTGGCCGGCGGAGCCGTGGCGATGGCGGTACCGGGAGTCGTCGCGGGGCACCACGTCGTCGAGCACGGCGAGGAGGTCGTCGTCGCTGCCCGCCCCGGTCTCCATCACCGCCACCCCGGCCGTGGCGTGCGGGACGAACACCGAGAGCAGCCCATCCCCGAGATCGGCGACGAAGGCGGCGGCCTCGGCGGTCAGGTCGACGACGGCTCGCCGCCGCCCGGTAGTGATCTCGATCACGCGGGTGTTCATGTCCCCGGACGGTAGCGGCGCTGCGTTTCTCGCTAGATGTTCTCGCCCATGAAGATGCCGCTCACCGAAGCATCGGTGAAGATGGCTTTCATGGCGTCGGCGATGATCGGGCCGATCGACAGCACCGTGAGCTTGTCGAGCACCTCGACGTCGTCGGGCACCGGCAGCGTGTTGGTGATCACCACTTCTTCGAGCGGGGCGTTCTTCAGCCGGTCGACCGCAGGATGTGACAACACGCCGTGCGTGGCCAGTGCCCGGACGCTCAGCGCCCCCCGCTCCTTCAGCAACTCGGCGGCGGCGACGACCGTGCCGGCCGTGTCGATCATGTCGTCGACGATGACCGCATGGCGGTCCCGCACCTTGCCGACGATCTCGAGCGCGTCGGCGACGTTGTGCTCGTCCGGCCGCCTCCGCTTGTTGACGAACGCCACCAGTGCGTCGAGGTGGCGGGCGTACTTCGACGCCAGTTTCACCCGGCCCGAGTCGGGCGACACCACCGTGACCGGCGCGTCGACCCTTCG
>CAYGCW010000315.1:0-3466 GCA_964348465.1 uncultured Acidimicrobiia bacterium
TCGCCGGCGGGATCCTGATCCAGCTCTGCCTGGGCGCGATCTACGCGTGGTCGGTGTTCACGCCGGTACTGCGCGACGACGGGTGGTCGAAGGCCCAGACGCAGGTCGTGTTCTCCGTCGGCCTCGCCGCCTTCGCGGGGACGATGATCTTCGCCGGCCACAGCTTGCGGAAGCGAGGGCCGCGCCCGCTGGCGATCGCCGGGGGCCTCACCCTCGGTGCCGGGTATGCGTTGGCCGCCGTCGACGGCGGCACCAACTTCTGGGCGCTACTGGTCGGCGTCGGCCTCATCGGCGGCGTGGGCATCGGTCTCGGCTACGTGGTGCCGATAGCCGTCGGCATGCGATGGTTCCCCGACCACAAAGGCATGATCACCGGCTTCGCCGTCGCCGGGTTCGGCTTCGGCGCCCTGGGATGGATCAAGCTGGCAGGCGAGTGGGGCGGTCTGCTCGACCGGATCGGGATCGACGGCACGTTCCTCGTCTACGGGGCGATGTTCGCCGGCCTGGTCCTGGCAGGGTCGATCTGGATGAAGATGCCGCCGAGCGGGTGGTTGCCATCGGGCTACGTCCCGCCCGACGAGGCCGCCGGAGCCGGCGGTGAGAACTTCGCCCCCCGCGAGATGCTGCGCACCCCGCAGTTCCACCTGATCTCGTTCACTTTCGCGGTGAGTGCCGGGGCCGGGCTCATGGCGATCGGCCTGATGAAGCTGTACCCGATCGAAGCGCTCACCGAGGCGGGCATCTCCGATGTGAGGGCCAGCGCCATCGCCGGCACCGCCATGGCCGTGTTCTTCAGCCTCGCCAACGGCATCGGCCGGATCGTGTGGGGAACGCTCAGCGACGTGTTGGGCCGGAAGCGGTCCGTGGTGACGATGGCGGCGACCCAGGGCCTCTTCCTGCTCGCGTTCGTACCGATGGCGTCGAGCGAGTACCTCCTGTACCTGGCGGCCGCGTTGGTCGGCTTCAACTTCGGCGGCAACTTCGCATTGTTCCCGGCGTTGACCGCTGACGAGTTCGGGAACAAGGCGGTCGGCGAGAACTACCCGTGGGTGTTCCTGTCGTACGGTGCCGGCGGGATCGTCTTCCCGATCCTCGGGGGCTGGCTCGGCGACCTCGGCAACTTCCCGCTCGCATTCGCCATCTGCGGCGTGGCCTGCTTGGCCGGTGTGGTGGCTTCTGCGGTGGTGTTCCCGCCCCACCGGGAGGACGCCAGCCGGCCGTTCAGCGTTCACGGCTTCGTGCACAGCGCTCATTTCTTCGATCGCGACCGGGCGAAGGCCGCCTGAGCGGTCCGCCCCACCCGGGCCCCCGACCACAACATCTAGTACCGTGCGCCGATGCGCTGTCCCCTCTGCGATGCCGACGACACCCGGGTGATCGACAGCCGTCCCGCCGAAGCAGGAGCTGCGATTCGCCGTCGACGGGAGTGCGAGGCCTGCGCCAGCCGCTTCACGACCTACGAACGGCCGGCGCAGACGATCGTCGTGATCAAACGGGACGGCCGCCGAGAGCCGTTCCGGGCGGACAAGGTCCGGATGGGCGTCGTGCGGGCCCTGACCGACCGTCCGGTGACGAGCGGCCAGGTGGACGACATGGTCAAGAGGGTCGAAGCGTTCGCGGCCGCCCAGGGCGGTGAGGTGTCCAGTGACGACATCGGCCGCGACGTGCTCGATGCGCTTCGCCAAATCGACCAGGTCGCCTACCTGAGATTCGCGTCGGTGTACAAGGACTTCCAGGCTGCCGAGGACTTCGAACGCGAGGTGGCGGCACTCGAAGGGGAAGCGCTCACCGGCGGGGACTAGTCCTCGGGGCGGAGCACCAACACGCGGGTGGCCGCGAGGTCGGAGCCGAGACCGGCCAACTCGGCCTGGCCCCAGTCCCGGAACGAGACCAGCGCCGGTTCCAGTCCGATTCGCAGTCGCCCGGCCCGGGAACGCGCCTGGTTGATCATCGCCGACGCCACCGCCGGGCTGTCGCGGCGCAGCGCCTGGAGGTACTCGACCTCCCAGGTCCGGTACCAATCGAGGGTCTCGGCGACCTCGGCGCGGTGTGAGTCGAGGAACGGATCTGTGGGGAGACGGCTGGTTGCGTCGAGGGAGTCGGCCAGCATCGCCGCCAGGGTCAGGCTCAGCTCGTTGATCTCGGCTGCTTCGGCAGCGAGAGGCAGGTCGGCCGGCAGCACGAACGCCTCGCTCAGCAACGTCCGGTACGTCACCAGGCGGCCCAGGCGCCCGGATACGACGTCAGCCCTGCCGGCGACCAGCGAGATCCGCGCTCGCACCGGCGCCAGGTCGTCGATGACGTCGCGGGGAAGGAGCGGCGGGGTGTCGGGCAGCGGCTTGCGCACCGTGTCGCTCAGGGCGAGAGCCGAGGCGCGGAACCGGGTGAACGCCGGCACGGTCTGATCGAGTTGGATACGGTCGAGATCGGGAGACGTGAGCTGTTCGAGCGCCGTCTGGGTGGGCGGGATTCGGGTGGCGACGGTGTCGAGGGCCTCGCGGTAGTCGGCGACGACGCCGTCGGCGATGCTCTCTGCGTAGCGAGGGACGAGGATCAGCACGGCTGCGGCGGTGACGCCGGCCAGCAGCAGGAGTCCGAGCAGCGACCAGCGGGCCCGCCGCATCCACGGACGCGGCTCGCGCCGCTTGCGCCGCTTCCGGCGCCGGCGCCGCTGCTCCTCTCGCCAGCCGTCGGGAAGGATCGGGTCGATGTCCACGTCGGGGTCGAGGGTGGCCGGGTGCGAGTTGGGGGAGAGCGCCGGGACGGCGTCTTCCCGCCAGCGGTCCAAGGCCGACATACGATCGAGCAGGCTCTGCGAAGCCGCCTCGTCGTCGCCGACCTCATCGGCAGTCTCGACGTCGTCACCGACCTTGTCGGCCATCAGTCTCCTTCGAAGTACGCGGCCCGTCACCATGGCCCGGCCCGTCACGTTGGCCCGTCACATGTCACAATCGAGCCGCATGAAGATACCCCTTCTGCGGCTCGATCCCGACCTTCCGCTGCCCCGGCCGGCGCATCCGGGAGATGGGGGCGTTGACCTCCACGCCCGGGAGTCCATCCGAATAGCGCCGCACGAGTGGTCGATGGTTCCCACCGGGGTGGCGGTCGCCATCCCGGAAGGATATGCCGGGCTGGTCACGCCCCGGTCGGGGCTGGCGGCTCGGCACGGCCTCGGCGTCGCCAACGGGCCGGGCCTGGTCGACGCCGGGTACCGGGGTGAGCTGTGCGT
The DNA here is from genome assembly GCA_964348465.1 of uncultured Acidimicrobiia bacterium. Lineage (GTDB taxonomy): Bacteria > Actinomycetota > Acidimicrobiia > Spongiisociales > JAOTWH01 > CAYGCW01. The sequence goes on from CAYGCW010000315.1 coordinate 3,230, forward strand.
GATCCTGATCAACCACGGACCGGAGCCGGTCGAGATCTCCCGTGGAGAGCGCATCGCCCAGCTCGTGGTGGTGCCGGTGGCGGCGCCGGAGTTCGTCGAGGTGACGGAACTGCCGCCTTCGAGCCGCGGCGCAGGCGGCTTCGGCTCCACCGGTAGGCACTGACAGCCGCAAATCCGCCTCAGGGGGCGGATTCGCGACCGTGGTACAATGACGCCACTCGCGGACGTAGCTCAGTT
>CAYGCW010000316.1:0-3451 GCA_964348465.1 uncultured Acidimicrobiia bacterium
GCGGCCCCCGCGGGGGGGGGGGGGTTGGGGGTGGGGGGCCGGACGCGGGCCAAGGGGGTACGGCGGCCGGTGGGGGTGGGGCCCCATCGTTGCGGAGGAGCTTGGGGTTGGGGCCCCGAGCGGGTCAAGGGGGTACGGCCGCCGATGGGGGTGGGGCCCCATCGTTGCGGAGGAGCTTGGGGTTGGGGCCCCAAGCGGGCCAATAACGATGCGCCCGGCGACGACGTTCGTGGTCCTCGGCCTGCTGGCGCTGATCGTGCTTGCGTTTGTCGCTCGCCTCGTCGGCGGTTGGCCTTGATGCAGGTCACCTTCGTTACCCGCCGGCAGTGTTCGCTCTGCGACCGGGGGCAGGCGCGGCTCGACCGGGTGGCCGGCCTGCTCGGGATCGACGTCGAGGTGGTCGACGTCGACGACGACGGCGCTTTGCGCGACGAGTTCGGCGGGAGGGTGCCGGTCGTACTCGGCGCCGGCGGCAGGGTGATCGACGAGGGCCGGCTGAGCGCGTCCCGGCTCGCCGCCGGTCTCCTCGCCGAGCGGTTGCGTGCGGACCGGGGCACTCCGGGAGGCAACTAGATTCCGGCCACGTGAAGGACGTCGTCCCCCGCGTCACCGTCGAGCGGCTGCCGATCTACCTCCTGTGTCTCGACGAGCTCCCCGACAGCGATTGGATCTCGTCGGATCGCCTCGCGGCGATGGCAGGCGTCAACTCGGCTCAGGTCCGCAAGGATCTCTCCTACCTCGGTTCGTACGGAGTGCGAGGCGTGGGCTACGACGTCGACCATCTGCGGCAGAACATCGAAAGGGAGCTGGGGAGCTGCACGGTGGCGATCGTGGGCGCCGGCAACCTGGGGGCGGCGCTCGCCAACTACCCCGGTTTCGGCGAGAAGGGGTTCGACGTGGTCGGCGTCTTCGACGACGATGCTGCGAAGGTGGGCACCCGACTCGGCAGTGTGGTCGTCGAGCCGGCGAGCGACCTCGAGGAGGCCATCGAGGAGCGGGCGATCGCGATCGGGATCATCGCGACACCGGCCCACGCCGCCCAGGAAGTGGCCGAGCGTCTGGCGGCAGCTGGGGTTCAGTCCATCCTCAACTTCGCGCCGGTGGTGTTGCGCGTGCCGAGCGGTGTGGAAGTGCGCCGCGTGGACCTCTCCACCGAGCTGCAGATCCTCAGCTTCTACCTACAGCACTCGTAACGGGCGTCACTCCTCGCGGTCGGCTGCCTCGTAGCGGCTCAGCGCCGCGAGGAACATGGCGAAGATGACCGCCGAGCCGATCATCATCGCCAGCGGCATGATGCGGATCTGGAACGCGTTCAGCCCCTCGACGTCGGCCGGGCGTGGACCGCGAGGCGAGTAGAGGACGAACAGGAGGCCGTTCACTGCGCCGAACCCGAACAAGGCCGCTCCCGACACCAGGAAGCCGAGCCTGGCGCCGAGGTTCGTGTACAGGATCAGGTACACGGTGCCGCCGAAGATCACGAACGACCCGATGCCCACCAGCAGTCCGGAGGCCAGAGTGCTGTCCCAGATGTGGCGCCCGTACAGGTCACCGATCGCGCCGCGGACCGCCGGGATGAACATGGCCAGCGATGCCACGGTCACCACGGCCGCCAGCACCTCGAGCCGGGAGACGCCGCGGTCGCCGCTCACTCGCCGGGAGAGGTCGCGCATCGTCACAACGCTCGCTCGAACTTGACGATCAGCTCGAGGTCGGCCTCGCTGAGCACGAAGCCGAACCCCGGCATCCAGCCTCGTCCGGTGCCGTTGATGCCGTACGGTTTGGCGTTCTCGGAGCCGACGACCAGGAACTGCAGGTGGTCGGCAGGATCGGGGAACTGAACCACCGCACGGCCGTCCAGGAGCGAAGGACCGAAGCCGCCCGCCCCCGGCTCCTGCTCGAAGGCGACCCCGGCGGCGTAGCCGCCGGTGTGGCACCGGGCGCAGTAGGCGTTGTAGAGGCCGGTGGCGCGCCGCGCCGCCTCGACATCGCCGTCGAACGCATCGGCCGCGAGCGCGTCGTAGTCGACGGTCCACCGCCGCGCCTCGGCGGACTCTTCGAGGAACGCAAGGCCCGTGGTCGCCGAGGAGAGGAACTTCTCCTGGTTGTCCCTGGTGGCGCCGAGGTTGATCATGACGGTGCCCAGCGCGGTGCGCGCCGATCGGACGGTGGCGAGGTCGCTGCGCGGCTCGCCCTGGGCGTCGGTGGCACTGAAGGCGTTGGTGCGGTCGATCTCGATGGCGACACGGTCGCGGGGAACGGCATTGGCGGCGAGGAAGCCTTCGAGCACGTCGGCCGTCGGGCCCAGCAACTCCACTATGCGGATCTCGGCGACGTCGCTGACGCCGTCCCGGTCCGAGTCGACGGCGGCGTCCTCGCAGGCGCGCCCGACGATCTCGGCGGTGGCTTGGGTGCAGGTCCCCGGACCGGCCAGCAGCCCATCGAGGGTGTCGGGCACGTCGCCCACGGCGGCGGAGATCTCGTCGGCGCTCTCGATGAGGGCCACGGTTTCCCGCTGGGCGGCAATCGCGTCTGCCACCGTCTCGTCGCCGCGTTCGATGCGATCGAGTGCCGTCCGGATGCGGGCTTCCGATTGGGCGAAGGCCTCCTGCTGCGGCAGCTGGATGCTCCGCAGGTAGGTGATGACCTGATCGATCTCCTGCTTGGTCATCGCCCCGCCGCCCTCCAGGCCCAGAGCCGGCATGGGGGTGCCGGCTCTGCCGAACGTGATCCAGTAGCGGACCTCGTCCTCGTCGAACCGGTAGAGCACGTCGTTGAGCGCAGGCGCCGCCCAGGTCGTCTCCAGGCCGCTGCGCTTCTCGACGAAGGCGGCGCCGCCGCCGACACCACCCACGCCGTGGCAGCCGATGCAGCCGAAGTGGTCGAACCAGTGCTCGCCCTCTTCGATGTAGGTCTCCTCGAGCTTCTCGGCGGCTGCCGCCTGGCGGTCGGTCTCTTCCAGGTAGTAGATGGGAACCACCACGGCGAGCACCGCCGCCGCCGCCAAGGCGAAGAACAGCACTCGGTCGAGGCGCCTGCTCTCCAAATCGTCGTCGGTGAGGTAGGGCTGGAGGTTGGCCGGCACCTCCTCGGCGCGCCGCTCGGCGCGTCGAACGCGTCCGCTGTTCAGAATCGCCGCCAACCAGACGAGGACGGCGATGATCGCGATGCCGATCGTTACGGCGCCGATTCCCATCAGGCGAGCGCGGCAGTGCGCATCATGCCTCTTCTTCCGCCGTTGCGGACAGGCATGAGGGGCCCTGCGGGTAGGGGATCGTCTTCACTTTGGCCCGGGCCGTCTGGAAGATGGCGCCGGTGTCCACGACGAAGCGGTTGGCGTCGTCGATCTCGACCGCGAATCGGTCGAGGTTGCGCGGCGCGGGGCCGGCCTCGTACTCGCCGTGGAAGTTGTACTTGGAGCCGTGGCACGGGCACTCGAAGCCCTGCGACGAGT
>CAYGCW010000317.1:0-3399 GCA_964348465.1 uncultured Acidimicrobiia bacterium
GGATCCGCAGCGGGAGGGTGATGGCGACTCCGGCGAGGAAACCGAACACGTGGGCCTCCCAGGCGACGTTGGTGTCCTGGCCGGCGAGGGCGAACTGCATCAGGAACCAGAGGCCGAGGAAGAACATCGCCGGGATGGCGACGACGTAGAAGAACACGATCGTCAGCACCCGGTGCCGGGGGAACAGCACGAGGTAGGCGCCCATGATCCCGGCGATGGCGCCCGACGCTCCGACCAGCGGGATGGTCGAGTCGGGGTTGAACGCCACGAACCCGGCGGTGGCCGCCACGCCGGCGATCAGGTACAGGAGGGAGAAACCGACGCGCCCGAACGCTTCCTCTACGTTGTTGCCGAAGATCCACAGGCTCCACATGTTGAACGCCAGGTGGAAGAAGTCACCGTGCAGGAACATCGACACCAGCCCGGCCAGCCAGACGTTCTTCTCGGGGAACACGGGGGCGCCGCGCTGCTCGATGCACGAGCCCTCTTCGATCTCGACGCGGTCCAGGGGGTCGCCGGTGCGCAGCTCGCAGGCGATGGCGGCGTACTCGTAGAAGAACCGCTCGCTCTCGCCTTCGTCGTCGAACGGCTGGGCCAGGAAGAAGACGACGGCGTTGGCGACGATGATCGCCAGGGTGAGCACCGGGAAGATGCGAGTGGGGTTTATGTCGCGCAGCGGGAACAAAATGCCCTCCCGGTGGCATCGGCGGGCGATAATGGCCGGTATGGATACTACGCACAAAGGCACCGGACCGGACGTGCCGCCTGCCGCCGACCCCGTGGAGGCGCTGGCCGCTACCGACCCCGCCGAGGCTCCCGACCTCGCCGACGGGCTGGCCGACCGGCTGGCCGGGGAGCTGGCGGACCTCGACGCTTCCGAGCCCGCCGGGGAGCGGCACTGACGCGCCGCCGTCTCGACGCCGAGCTGGTGCGCCGTCACATGGCCCCGAGTCGCACGGCGGCGCAGCGCGCCCTGGAGGAGGGCCGGGTCCGGGTGGGTGGGGTACCCACTCCCAAGGCTTCCACGCTCGTCGACGAGAGCGCCAGCATCGCCATGGAAGCGCCCGGCGCGCAGTACGTGAGCAGGGGCGGACTCAAGCTCGCCGGAGCTCTGGACGACCTGGGGCTGCCGGTCGCCGGTCGCCGCGCCCTCGACGCCGGCGCCGCAACGGGCGGCTTCACGGATTGCCTCCTGCAGCGCGGCGCAAGCGAGGTGGTGGCGGTCGACGTCGGCTACGGCCAGCTCGCGTGGGAGCTGCGCCGCGACCCGCGGGTGACGGTGGTGGAGCGCACCAACGTCCGCCACGCCGATCCGCATGCTCTCGGGGCCCCCTTCGACGTGATCGTCGCCGACCTGTCGTTCATATCCCTCGGGACGGTGGCCGGGGCGCTGGCCCGCCTGGGCGGTCCCGGGACCGACTACGTGCTGCTGGTCAAGCCCCAGTTCGAGGTGGGCAAGGGCAAGGTGGGCAAGGGCGGTCTCGTGAAAGAGCCGGCCCTGCACGCCGAGGCGCTGCAGTCGGTGGCCGCGGCGCTCGACGGCAGCGGCCTCGGCGTCATGACGGCGCTGGCGTCGGCGATCGAGGGTGCCACCGGCAACCGAGAGTTCTTCGTGCACGCCCGGCCCGGCCGTCGCCGGGCTTCCGACGCCGATCTGGCGCGGGTCGCCGGCGCATGAAGCTCGCCCTCGTGCTCCACAGCATGCGGGATGACGCCCGCAGCGTGGCCGCCGACGTCCGTTCGGCCGCTGCAGACCAGGGCATGGAGGTGGTGGAGGCCGAGGACGACGCCGCCGGGGCCGACGTGCTGGTGGCGATCGGTGGCGACGGGACGATCCTGCGGGCGGCGCGGATGGCTCTCGATGCCGACATCCCCGTGCTCGGCATCAACGTCGGCCACGTCGCCTACCTCGCGGCCGCCGACCCGGCCGAGGTGGCGGCGGCGCTCGCGGTGCTCAAAGCCAGCGACCACCGCGAGTCCACCCGTATGACCGTGCACGCCACCTGGCCCGGTGGCGAGGCGATCGGCCTCAACGACGTCGTCGTCGAGAAGGTGGTCAGCCAGCACGCGGTGCGCATTTCGCTCGACGTCGACGGCCGCCACTTCGCCAACTATCGGTGTGATGGCCTGGTGTTCGCGACCCCCACGGGGTCCACCGCGTACGCCTTTTCGGCGGGCGGGCCCATGGTCGACCCGGAGCTGGAGGGCCTGGTGGTCACGGCGGTGGCGCCCCACAACATCTTCGCCCCGGCGCTGGTGCTGGCCGCTTCGGTTCGGCTTCGATGCCGCGGTGCCGGGGATCGACCGGTACGGGTCAACGTCGACGGCATCGAGGTCGCCGTCCTCGAGCCGGGGGTAGACGTGGAGATCACGCGGGGCGAGCCGCGGGTGCGGTTCGTCGTCCCGTGGGACAAGCCGTTCGACCAGGTGGTGCGTGAGAAGTTCGGGCTCGACGGTGCTTGAGGAGCTCGCGGTCGCCAACCTGGGGGTGATCACCGAGGCCCGCATCGAGCCCGGCCCCGGGCTCGTCGTCGTCAGCGGCGAGACCGGCGCCGGCAAGACCCTGCTGCTGGGGGCGCTGCGGCTGCTGACCGGGGGCCAGGCAGCCGGCGACCGCATCGGGCCGCACGGCGACGAGGCCCGCGCCGAAGCCCGGTTCGCGCGGGAGGACGGGGAGGAGGTGGTGGTGGCACGCCGGGTCGTCGCCGGCGGCCGCAGCCGGGCCTACCTCAACGGTGCGATGGCGCCGGCCCGGGCCCTCGCCGCGGCCACCGCAGCCCTCGTCGAGATGGTCGGCCAGCACGACGCCCACGCTCTCACCCGGCCCGGCGACGTCCGGCGGCTCGTCGACGGTGCTCTCGACGGCGCCGGGGAGAAGGCGCGGCGCAGCTACGCAGAGGCCTGGGAGCAGCTCACGCGCGTCGAGGCCGCCCGCCAGGAGGTCGGCGGGGACCGCAAGGCATTGGAAAGGGAGCGCGATCTGGTCCGCTATCAGACGGACGAGATCGCCGCGGCCGGCTTCGGCGCCGGGGAGGATGCCGAGCTCCGGAGCCGGGCGGCGCGGCTGCGCAGCGCCGAAGCGCTGGCGGCTCACCTGAGCGCGGCGCTCGCCGGCCTCGACGACGAGGTCGGCGCGGGCGCAGGCCTGGGCGCTGCATGGGACGAGCTGCGGCGAGCCGCTCGCCTCGATGGCGAGCTGGCCGGCTTTGCGGAGCGGGCCGGCGAGGTGACGGAGCTGCTGGCCGAGCTGGCCGCCGACCTGCGGCGGCGCGCCGACGAGCCCGACCACGATCCCCAGACGTTGCAGCAGGTCGAGGCGCGTCTGGCGGTGCTGGCCGGCCTGCAACGCAAGTACGGCGACACGCTCGACGAGGTGCTGGCGTTCGGCGAGGAGGCGGC
>CAYGCW010000318.1:0-3386 GCA_964348465.1 uncultured Acidimicrobiia bacterium
AGAGGAAGCGGTCCGGATGCTCCATCACCCAGCGGCCGTCCACGCCGACGTGGTTGGGGACCATGTCGCTGGCGAGGCGGATGCCCCGCTGCCAGGCCCGGTTGCGGAGGTTCTCGTAGGCGAGCTCTCCGCCGAGGTCCGCAGCGATGACGTAGTCGTAGAGCGCATAGGCGGAGGCGACGGCCTCGGGGTCCCCGCGCAGGTGCTTGATGCGCCGGGATGCGTCGCTGCGCTCCCACAAGCCGATCAACCACAGCGCCGTGAATCCGGCGGCGGCGAGGCGGTCCAGCTCCTCGTCGGGGATCTGGTCGAGGCGGGAGATGTCGCGCTGGTAGTCCTCGGAGAGCTGGTGCAGCCACACGTACGTGCTCTTGGCGAGGAGCACCACCCGCGGCATCCAGGAGCTGTCGGCCGAGAACCGCTCGTATTCGGCGAGCCGCGGCCCGCCGCGTAGAGCCTCGGCGGTGAGCACGGGCGGAGGTCCGGGGTGGCCGAACCCGCCTTGCTTGCGTTCCTCGGCGAGGATGTCGATCGCCAGCAACAGGCGGTCGACGAGGGCCGCGAAGTCGGCACCCAGCAGGTCCCGCCAGTTGTCGCGCACCCAGCGGAGCTGCCCCTCCAGCGACGTGGGGCTGGCACGGGACGGCGCTCGCAGCAGCGACAACAGGGACATGCCCCCGGCGGCACCTGCGAAGGGAGGCAGCTGGTCGAAGTAGCGCTCCAGCGCCTGCACGGTCGGCCGGTACTCGGGAGCCGCGGCGAGCGGCGCTTCGTCGAACAGCTCCCGGAACCTGACCAGCGCCGGGTTGTCGTTGGCGATGCGCAGCAGGAGCAGCTCCTCGGCGGCGACCTCGCGATGGGGCACGCCGTCGGTGCGGGCCGCCAGGTAGGCGGCGGCGGTCGCCTCACCCCGGTGGACCGGCAGCGGCGGGAACTCGCCTGCGAAGCCGGTCAGGACCGATTCGACCGCGTCGCTGCCGACGGCATCGGCGGCATGGGCGAGCGCGCCGGCGAACAGGTCGGGGCCCACCTGCTGGCGGTAGGCGGCGACGACCAGGTGGAGGATCTCCTCCAGGAGCCCCGCGGCGTGGAGGTCGCCGGCCCGCACGGCCGACTCCGGGAACCGGTCCGCCTGGCGGGCCGCGTTGATCTTGTGAGCGACCCGCTGGGCGGCGCCGAAGTCGGCGACGAGCATCCGCCCGTGGAGCGAGAACAGCGCCTCGTCGAAGTCGTAGCGCTCCCGGGCGGCGCGCCGGACCTGCATGGCCCGGGGCGGTCCCGGGGCGCCGTGGGGGAGAGGCACGCGGATCATCGGCGGCGCTCGATGATGTACGCCTCGTCGTTGAACCACACCTTGCCGTACCGCTGGATGACGGCGCGGGTGGCGTCGACGTACGCTCCCGACGCCAGGGCCTCGGACAGGCGGGCCTCGTCGATCTGGGCGACGTAGACGGCGGCGTTCCACGTGGCGAGGATCGAGGAGGTCCCGATGTGCTCCTGGGCCTCCGACGGCATGGCGTGCAGGTCGTAGCTGAAGATGGCCTCCTCGTCGGTCAGGGTGGGGTAGTGCAGCGCGGGGTCGTCGATCCGGCGGCGGGCCTCGGCCACGATGTCGTGACGGTCGTGGATGAACGGCTCCTCGTCCGGCCACACCCCGCGGATGATCTCGAGTCCGGGGTCGTTGCCGTGGGCGTGAACCGCGATGAGCCGGCCTCCGGGAGCGATTGCGTGCACCAGCGGACCGACGACGGTGCGCACCTTGGCGGCCAGCGGCGTCTTGGCGCGGTACACGTGGGACGCGACCACCAGGTCATAGCGGCGCGCGGTGTCGCCGCGCTTGGGGATCAGCGGCCGGAGGGGGAACTCCCGGTCCTTGCGGTAGAGCACGAGTACGGCCGGCCTGCGGTAGAGCGGGTTGCCCGTCTTGGGGGAGGAGTAGACCTCCCAATCGGCGGCGAGCGTCGGATACAGGGCCCGGATCTGCTCGGAGAACCGGCGGGTCGTCGTGCCCTCCAGGGGCACCTCGCGCCACACCAGGTCGGCGGCCGCCGCAGCGTCGGCCGGCCACAGGTCGGGGGCCTCGCGGTAGTGCATGTTCGTGACGACGAACACCATCTCGGGATGCTCGTAGAACCGGTCGGGCAGCCGCTCCAGCGTGCGGCGCACGTCCTCGATGCTGATCTCCTTGCCGGCGATCAGCCAGGGCACGTGCGGGAAGGATTCGTGGGTCCGCCGCATCAGCTGGCTGAGCACCGTGGCGTCGCCCATCCCGGCGTCGAGGATCCGCAGCCCGGGCGGTGTGGGAGTGATGTGGGCCAGCTCGTCGCCGACCCGCTCGGCCACCACGGCCTTCTCGTTGGTGGTGGTCACGAACATCATGTACGCGGCCCTGCTGTCGAAGAACCGCGTCGCGCCTCGGGAAGTCACCGCGGGGAAGTTAGCGGGCGCGTATCTCCCTCCGTCGCCTCGAGGTACCCGGCGGCCGGGTCGGTAGCCGGCGGCGGCCAGCCGCGACCCCGGCCTCCGCCGCTGGGCCCGGCCTCCCCCGCTCGCGCGGGGGAGGGTCACCGGCAGCTACTGGGGTGTCAGCCGGCTACTCGGGACGGGGACCGCCTCGGGCTCGGAAGGCGCCGGAGGGGATGGCTCGACGGACGGTTCCGCGGGAGCGGCGGGGGACTCGTCTCGGCCCGCGGCCGGGAGTGGTTCGACCGCGGGCAGGGGCACCCGCGGTGCCGGCTCCGGCTCCCAGATCGGGTTGCCGTTCTCGGAGTACTCCCGCAGGGTCTGGATGTCGAGCGGGTAGGCGTTCTTGATCGGCTGGCCGAAGCGGTCCTCGAGGAAATCGATCTCCTCTTGATCGCCGGCGTACCAGGGGTGCAGGTCGAGCGGGTTGCCGTCCTGGTCGTACAGCAGTACGCCGCGGAGGGGGTTGCCGTCCAGGTCGTATGGGTAGACGTTGCGGGCGGTCGCCAGCGGGTACTGGGCGAGTATGTCGGACTCCACCTGCCCGTAATCGACGGCGGCCGGGAAGTTGCGCCCGATGGCGGAACCGCCCGTCATCGACATGAGGAGCAGGACCGCCACGGCGCCGGTGAAGGCGGCGTCGGCCACCCGCCACCGCCGCGATGCGGGCGCCCTCCGAGCCGCATGCAGCGAGAGCCAGGTGGCTGCTGCCACCGCCACGATCCCCATGGCGGTCGAGCCGAATTCGGGGATCGGGAACTGGTCGAAGACGATCCAGTTGCTCCACAGCACCACCCAGAGGGTGATCGCCAGCCAGCCGCGCAGGACGACCCACATCGGCCGGGCGCGTCCCCACCACTCCTCGGCCTTGCGGTACCCCCGGGTGTCGGCCCACGACCCCACCTGGTCGCTGAGCGCATCGA
>CAYGCW010000319.1:0-3350 GCA_964348465.1 uncultured Acidimicrobiia bacterium
CTGCTGGCCGTCGGCGCGCAGCGGGGCCGTCCCCTCGGCGTGGCCGGGGAGGAAGGGCTGGTTGGCGTCGCGGACGCCCTCGGCTTCCTGCGGCGGGTCAACGGTGGCGATCGCCCACCTGTCACCGGCCGGGTCGTGGTGATCGGGGGTGGTTCCACCGCCGTCGAAGCGGCCCGCACTGCCCTGCGGTTGGGCGCGGAGACCGTCGAGGTGCTCTATCGGCGTTCCGAGCGCGAGATGCCCGCCGGCGCCGAGGAGGTGCGCGGCGCCGCCGCCGAGGGAGTCGAGTTCCGCTTCCTGCTGACCCCCGCACGAGTGCTCGGGGAGTGCGGCCGCGTCACCGGCGTGGAATGCCTGGAGGTCGGCCTCGGGGCGCCCGATGCCGGCGGCCGCCCGCGGCCCGTGCCGATTCCCGGTACCGAAGTCGTGGTGGCAGCCGACCTGGTGCTCGGGGCCGTTGGCCAGGAGGTCGAGCTGGACATGGTGGCTGCCGACGCCGATACGGAGATGGTCGATCGGGGGCTGCTGCGGGCGGACCCGGAGACGCTGATGACGCGAACCTGGGCGGTATTCGGGGCCGGCGACGCGGTGACCGGCCCCGCCACGGTCATCGAGGCCATCGCCGCCGGCCATCGCGCCGCCGAGTCCATCGCGAGCTACCTCGGCCATGGCTATCCGCGTCCCCCCCGGGCGGCTCCGCCGCCAACGGCCGAACACGAACTGCCCGACCCGCCGCCCTTCCCGGCCGCCCGCATCGACCCTGCGATCGTGGGCGTCCGCCCCGGGTCGGAGTTCGCCGAGGTGGAGCAGCCCTACGACGCCGAGTCGGCCGTCGCAGAAGCCGGTCGTTGTATGCGCTGCGGGCCGTGCGGAGAGTGTGCCGCGTGCGCCCCGGGCTGTGACCGCCGCCACCTGCTGGTCGATCTCGAGGCGGGGCCGCAGGAGCTGCGAGTGCCGTCGGCCTTCTTCGGAGCGGGCCTCCCCGGGCCCCAGCCGCTGCGAGTTCGGCTCCACGAGCGCCGTTGCCGGGGCTGCGCCCTGTGCATCGACGTCTGCGCCTTCGACGCGATCCATCCTGCGGCGCCCGGTGCCCCGGTGTTGTTCGACGAGGCCCGCTGCCGCGGCTGCGGCCTGTGCGTGGCGGCGTGCCCGACCGCCGCATTCGAAGGCGTGGCGCTGTCCCGGGACTGGTGGCGCCGCAGCCTCGACGCGATCTTCGCCGCCGGCGGCGACGTCCCCCGGGTGACGATCGCCTGCGCAGGACGCGGCGACGGCGGCGACGCAGGCGAGATGATCCGCTTCCGCTGCGTCGGCCAGGCCGATCCCGGCATGCTGCTGGAACTGTGCCGGCGCGGCGCCGGTGAGGTCGTGGTAGCCGGCTGCGACGGCGGCACCTGCCGGTTCGGCGCCGGAACCCGCATGGCGCTTCGCCACGTGGAGATCGCCCGGGAGCTGCTCGGTCTGCTCGGCATGAGCCCGGCACGGATCACCACCGTCGACGGCGTCTCGAGGGAACCGGCGGCGGCCGGCGCCGGGGGAGGTGGGTGACGATGGTCGACGTGGCTGCCCTGCGGCGGGAGACCGGCGTGGTGCTCTGCCTCGACTGCGGGAAGTGCTCGGCACTGTGTCCGTTGGCCGGCTTCGACGGGTTCTCGGCCGCCGGCGTCGCCGCCATTCGCGACGACGGGGACGACCTCGCCCGGCTCGCCGCGCCGGTTCAACGCTGCCTCACCTGCGGCTACTGCGAGCTGCGCTGCCCGCAGGGGGTTCGCTTCGGCGACTTCGTGAAGGGGCTCCGGACCGGTCTGGCGAGCGAGAGCAGCGCGCCGTGCCCTCACGGGCAGGTGTTCCAGACGGCGGCCCGGGTCGAGGCCGGCGCGGTGACCCGGCGCGACCTCGCGTGGCTGGACGCAGACCTTCGGGTGGCGGAGCAGGGTGAGATCGCCTTGTTCGTGGGATGCCTGCCCTTGTTCGACGCCCTGTTCGGGGAGACGCTGGGGGTGCGCACGCTCGACATCGCCCGCGCCGCGATTCGCGCCCTCAACGGCGTCGGCATCGAGCCCGTCCTGGTCGCCGAGGAGCGCTGCTGCGGCCACGACCTGCTGTGGGGCGGCGATCGGGAGGGGTTCACCTCCCTGGCCGAGGCCAACGCGGCATCGTTCCGGGAGCGCGGCGTCGAGCGCATCCTCACCACCTGCGCCGAATGTTGCCGCACCTGGCGGCTGGACTACCCCGGGGCGGTTCCCGGATACCGTCCGGCCGTTCAGCACGTGGTCGAGTTCCTCGACGAGCGGCTCGGGGCCGGGGACCTCGTCTGCGAAGGCGATTCTGCAGGGACGACCGTCACCTACCAGGATCCCTGCCGGCTGGGCCGCCACCTCGGAGTGGTCGACGCCCCGCGGCGGCTCCTCGACGCCCTACCCGACGTCGATCTCGTAGAGATGGGCCGGTGCGGGCTCGACGCCGCCTGCTGCGGCACCGCCGGCTTCATCCACTGCGATGCCGACTCCCGCCGTCTCCAGGCGGAGCGGCTCGCGGAGGCAAGCGCCACCGGCGCTGCGACCCTGCTGACCGCCTGTCCCAAGTGCCTGGTCCACTTCGCTTGCGCCCAGGCCGAGGACCGGCGGCAGGGGAGGGCGGCGGCCATCGAAGTCGAGGACCTGACCGTGTTCGCCGCCGCCCGGCTGGCGGCTGCCGATTCCCAGGAACCGAGAGAGAGGACGGAAGCTTTGACATGAGCGACGAGACCCTGCGCGTAGGCGTGTTCGTATGCGACTGCGGGTCGAACATCGCCGGCGTCGTCGACACCGAGGCGGTGGCCGAGATGGCTGCCGATCTTCCCGACGTCGTCGCCGTCGTTCGCAACCGGTACACCTGCGCGGAGCCCGGTCAGCACGAGATCAAGCAAGCCATCGCCGAGTACGGCCTCAACCGGGTCGTCGTGGCGGCCTGCACCCCCAAGATCCACGAGCCCACCTTCCGCCGCTGCGTGGCGGACGCCGGTCTCAACCCGTACCTGATGGAGATGGCCAACATCCGGGAGCAGTGCTCCTGGGTGCATCGCACCGACGGGACGGCGGCGACCGCCAAGGCCGGCGACCTGGTGCGGAGCGCGGTAGGGAGGGCGCGGCAGCTCGAGGCTCAGGAGGAGAACACGTTCCCGGTCACCGACGCCTCGCTGGTGATCGGCGGCGGCGTGGCCGGCATCCAAGCCGCCTTGGAACTCGCCGACGGCGGCCACCAGGTCTTCCTGGTGGAGAAGGAACCGTCCATCGGCGGGCTCATGGCCGCCCTGGACAAGACCTTCCCGACGATGGACTGCTCGATATGAATACTCGGCCCCAAGATGA
>CAYGCW010000320.1:0-3326 GCA_964348465.1 uncultured Acidimicrobiia bacterium
TTCGGCAACCCCGGCGACCGCCCCGTCGTCGGCGACTGGGACGGCGACGGCATCGACACCCCGGGCATCGTCCGGGACGGGGTCTGGCACCTGCGCAACTCCAACACGTCGGGAGCGGCCGACGAGACCATTCGCTGACAGGGAGAGGAGGACTGTATGACCGCGCTCGTCATCGTCGAGGCGATCGCAATCGGACTGCTGGCGCTGCTCGTCGCCGGCCTCCTCCGCAGCCACGCCGAGATCCTGCGCGCCCTACACGCGCTGGGCGTCGGCGAGGACGACATCGTGGGCCCGCCACGGCCGACCGTGGCGGCGGCCCCGGCCCCGCGCGGACGCCGCGCCGCTCACGACGTCGTCGGCGAAACCCCGGACGGGGCAGCCGTCAAAGTCGGCGTCGCAGGCACGTCGCACTCCACGCTGCTGGCGTTCCTGTCGTCCGGCTGCCCGGGCTGCGACGAGTTCTGGCGAGTTCCCGCCCAACTCGACCTGCCCGGGGCCGACACCCGGGTGGTCGTCGTCACCAGGGGGCCGGACGCCGAGAGCCCGGCCGCGGTGGGCGCGCTCGCTCCGGGAGGCGTGCGGACGGTGATGTCAGACCAGGCCTACGCAGATTACGCCGTCCCCGCCACGCCGTATTTCGTGATGGTCGACGGGCCGAGCGGCCGGGTGGCCGGCGAGGGCGCGGCGGTCAACTGGCGGCAGCTTGCCGGGCTGGCGGGCCGCGCCGCCGGGGACTCGGCCCTCGCCGCCCGCCGACGCCGCCACCGGGCCCGGCTCCGCGACACCGACGCCGAGTTGGCAGCCGCCGGCATCGAGCCCGGCGACCCCAGCCTGTGGCCGGGGAGGGACCAGCCGTGAACGTCCCGGCGCTGGTCGCGGCCGGCATCGCCGTCGCCGTGGTCGGCGCGATCCGGTCGGCGTGGTCACCGTGAGGGGAGTCGATGCTGGCCAGCATCCACCCGCTCGGCGAGCGGGCCCGCAACGGAAGGTGGTGGCTCACGACCGCCGCCCATGTCGCCGGCGCGGCTGCGGGAGGCGCGCTCATCGGGACGGCAGCCGGGCTGCTGGGCGCCGGCGTGGCGCAGGTGATCGACCCTTCCCCGGCGTCGCTCGCCGCCGCGGCGGGAGCCGTGGCGCTGGCCGGGGCGGTCGCCGACGCCATCGGGGCGCTCCCCCCTTCGCTCCACCGCCAGGTCAACGAGGACTGGCTCACCCGCTATCGGGGCTGGGTGTACGGGGCAGGCTTCGGCCTCCAGCTCGGCCTCGGTGTGGCGACGATCATCACCGCCGCCGCGGTCTACGTGATGCTGGTGCTGGCGGCCCTCACCGCGTCGCCTGCCGGCGGGATGGCCGTCGGCGCCGCCTTCGGGCTCACCCGCGGGCTCACGCTGCTGGCCGTGGCGCGGGTGCGCCGGCCCGAGGAGCTCCGACGAGCCCACCGTCGTATGCAGGCGCTGGCGCCGGTGGCCCGCCGCGCGGCCGTCACGGCTCAGGCGGCGGTGGCGGCGGTTGCGTTGGGAGCGCTGCTGTGAGCGGCGGGTCGTGACCGAGCTACGCGCCGACGGGGTGGCCATCGACCTCCCGCCCGGTTGGGACGGGGAGATCTACTCGCCCGAGCCGCAGGGTGCGGTGCCCCGCCGGGGAGCCGGCCGGGTGGTCGTCCACGCCGCGACGTTCCCTCTCCCGCCGGACCGCGGCGACTTCGGGACCGGCGCCGTCACCGCCATGCGCCCCGGCGACCTGCTGGTGATCCTCTTCGAGTACGACCGGGAGAGCGCCGGCGCCGCGCTCTTCGAACACCACGGCCTGCCGCTGCCGCTGGCCCCCGACGACTTCGCCGGCAACACGATGCCGCGCCGGGTGCCTCGCCGGCTGGGAGCCCAGAAGTTCTTCTCGCACCGCGGGCGGGCGTTCTGCCTGCACGTGATCATCGCGTCTCGGCGGGCGGATCCGGACCTGGTGGCGGTCGCCAATGCCGTCGCCGGGACGATCTCGATCGACTGAGGCCGGCTGTGCCTCAGTCCTCGTCGTGGGGCCGGCTGGCCAGCTCTTCCTCCAGAGTGGTCACCTGCCACTCCACCACCGACAGCTGCTTTCGCAGGTCGGCCGCCTCGGCCTCGGACTCGCCGAGTTGGCGGCGCGCCTCGGCGAGCTCCGAGCGGAGGCCGGCGCTCTCGGCAGCCGCCGGCGACTCCTCTTCGCCTCCCTCGCCGCCCTCCGATGGCCGGCGGAGGCCGCCCCACAGCCTCCCGAGCACCACGCCGATCAGCGTCGCAATGACGAGGAACACCACGATCTCGGTGGCTGTGTACAGAGCGCCGTCCATCACTGATCTCCTTGAGCTTGCACCGGGCCGAACGCGAACTCGACCCTTCGGTTCTGGGCCCGGCCCTCGTCGGTGTCGTTGGTGGCGATCGGCTGCGTTTCGCCGCGCCCGACCGCGGTGAGGCGGGCCGGGTCGATGCCGAGGCCCGTCAAGTAGGCGACGGCTGATGCTGCGCGCGCCTCGCTGAGCCGCTGGTTGAACGCGTCGGAGCCGATCGAGTCGGTATGCCCCTCGACCCGCAGCCCCAGCGTCGGGTTGCGGGAGATGATCCCGGCCGCCGTCTGGAGCAGCGCCTCCAGCTCCGGCGTCAGCTGCGCGCTGCCGAACGCAAACGTCGCGCCGCCCCGGAGGTTGCCGGTGATGGCGTCGTTCTCGATCCGGAACTGCCACTGCGGCATCGGAGCGAACTGGGCGAACACCAGAGGAACGCGGAACAGCGAGAACGTCGTGTCGACGCCCTCGCCGACGGTCAGCTCGGAGGTCACGTTGCCGGTGCCGAACGCCTGGAACGCCGCGGCCTCGATGCGGTCAACGGCCGCCTGGTCGGGCATGACACCGCTCAGCGTCACCGAGCCGTCGCCTGGCGCCGACGCCGCGAACAGCGGCGGCGCCAGGCCGGTGATCTCGAGGGAGCTGAACACGGGGACACTTCCGCCGAGCACCGCTTCGATCGTGCCCTCCAGGCGGGCGGCGGCCTCCGGCGTCGGCGCCAGCCCGCTCACCGCCGCGCCGTCCGGGGTCAGCTCCAGCCGGGCCTTGCCGACGAGCGGCAGCACGGCGACGCCTCCCGCGGCAACGGGCTCCCAGGCGGCCGCAGGGGCATCGGGGTCGACATGCAGATCGTTCACGACGAAGGGAGCGTAGATGAGATCGGCCAGCCCGGCGATCCGAGCCGCGGCCTCGCCGTCGCCGATCACGCCGGTCAGGGTGAGCGTTCCGTGGTCAAGGTCGGCGACCAGCCACGGCGCCGCCGGCACCGTGGTGGGGGTCGTGGGCGGGG
>CAYGCW010000321.1:0-3319 GCA_964348465.1 uncultured Acidimicrobiia bacterium
GCGAGCACCGCATCGGCGACCCGTAGCGAACCGGCCCCGTCGAACGTGGTGACGCGGGCGTCCAGATACCAGTCCGACACCTCGCCCGATCGCAACGTGAATGGGCCGTCGGTTCGGACGGCGCGGCTGCGCAGGAACTCGTCGGCGAGCAATCGCAGCGGGTCGACCATCGGCGACGCAGCCTAACGGGATGGGGCGGCCACGGACCGTGAGAAAAAAATCCAGAAAACCCTAAAGGCGCGACGTCCCCGGCCGATAATCCCCGTAACAGGAGGAGCCTTCCTACCTCCCGTCTTAGCCCGACCGTGCGGCTGCCGAAAGGCGGCCGCACGGCTGTTTTCGACCCTGGTCATCTCTGGCCCCATCTCCCGGCACCGGTTCCCCTTCCACTCGGTGTCGTCACGTGGGGCCCGCTACGCTCCCGCAGGGATGGAGCTGCTGTTCGCTCGCCACGCCGAGCCTGCCTGGTCAGTAGACGGCGTCAGCCAGGCCGATCCCGGCCTCACGCCGCGGGGCCGCGAGCAGGCGGAGCTGCTGGCGATGCGGCTCGCCGGCTACCGCCGTGATGTCACCGAGCTCGTCGTCTCGTCCGCCCGCCGCTCGCAGGAGACCGCCGAGCCCATCGCTGCCGTCCTCGGTCTCGAGCCCGCTGTGGTCCCCGAACTGACCGAGATCCGGATGCCGGACTGGTCCGGTACGCCGACCGAGCAGGTCGAGCAGGCCTTCCGGATGGCGTACCGGCGGCCGCCTGCCGAGTGGTGGGACGGCATGCCGGGCGGCGAGTCGTTTCGCGATTTCCACGACCGCATCACGACGGCCGTGATCGACCTGCTGGCATACCGGGGGGTGACCCCCCACGGCGGGCACCTCGAAGGCCACCTGTGGGACGCCCCCGACGATGCCGGCTGCATCGTGGTCGTCGGCCACAACGGCACCAATGCCTGCGCGCTCGGCTTCCTCCTCGGCCTCGAGCCGACGCCGTGGGAGTGGGAGCGTTTCGCTCTCGGTCACTCGTCGCTTGCCAGTGTCGACACGTTCCCGCTCGGCGGGGCGCACATCTTCAGCATGCGTTCGTTCAACGACCTCGAGCACCTCCCGCACGACCTTCGCACGAGGTAGCGGCTACCATCGCCGCCCTTCGAGAGAGGTGTCCGATGGAGGGCCCGAGCCCCGAGCACGCCGTGCGCAACTGGACGAACTCCGACCTGCCGTTCCTCGCCAAGGTCGGCAAGCTCGTGAAGAACAACGCCAAGAAGGTGGCCACGCTGTCGCACTGCTGCGGCAACTACGGCGAGCCCGGGTGTTGACGGGCGGCCCCTGAGCCCGGTTCGGGCTCCCACGACCGCGACCACGATCACGGCCACGACGGGGACCACAACCACTCCTGAGGACGCGCCCCTTCAGCGCCCGAAGCGGCGCTCCCTTCTGGTGAAGTCGCGCAGCGCCCTCAGGAAGTCGACCCTGCGGAACGCCGGCCAGTAGACGTCGACAAAGCTGTATTCGGCGTACGCGGCCTGCCAGAGCAGGAAGCCCGACAGCCGGGACTCACCCGACGTGCGCAGCACCAGGTCGGGATCCGGCAGCCCGGCCGTGTAGAGGTGGCCGGCGATGGCGTCGGCGTCGATGCGGTCGGCGATCTCGCTCGACGGGACCCCGTCGGCGGCCAGCTTCGACACGAGGTCGCGGGTGGCGTCGACGATCTCTTGGCGGCCGCCGTACGCAAGCGCAATCGTGATGCGGTGGCGGCCGCTCGGGCAAGCTTCCTCCAAGTCCTTCGCCTGGCGCACGAGGGTCTCCGGCAGCAGATCGAGGCTGCCGATGAACCGCACCGCGGTCCCGTGTTCGTCGGTGGTACCCGGCAGCCGGGAGAAGAGATCCCCCAGGACCTCGAAGTAGGGATCGAGCTCCTCGGCGGGCCGCCGGAGGTTGTCGGTGGACAGCAGCCAGCACGTGACGGCCTCGATCTCGAGGTCGGCGCACCAGGCGATGAACTCCTCGAACTTGCGCATGCCCGCCTGGTACCCGGATCTCAGGTCGGGGAGGCCTTCGGCGCGCGTGAAGCGGCGGTGGCCGTCGTGGATGACGCCGATGTGGCGCGGCAGCCTGCTGCGGTCGAGGGACCGAAGCAGCCGCTCCTCGTAGAGGCGGTACAGAGGACGGGTGACGACTGCGCGGCGCATGGTGCGCCCCAATGCTACCGGCCGGGAGCGCCGGCTCACGACCGCTGGGTGGCCTCGTACTCCTCGCGGGCGGTCTCGTACACCGCCAGCGTCTCCTCGCGGGCAGTGGCATGGTCGACGATCGGTTCCGGGTAGGTCTCGCCGAGGTCGACGCCCGCCGCTTGCAGCTCGAGCGGTCCGGCCTCCCACGGGGCATGGATGTGGGCATCCCCCAGCTCCGCCAGCTCCGGCACCCAGCGGCGGATGTACTCGCCGTGAGGGTCGAACTTCTCGCTCTGCTTGACGGGGTTGAAGATGCGGAAGTAAGGCGCGGCGTCGGCGCCGGTTCCTCCCACCCACTGCCAGTTGCCCACGTTCTGGGACAGGTCGCCGTCGACGAGGTAGCGCCGGAAGTGCCGCTCGCCCCACTTCCAGTCGACCAGCAGGTCCTTCACCAGGAACGAGCCGACGATGAGCCGCACGCGGTTGTGGATCCACCCCTCCGCCCGAAGCTGGCGCATCCCGGCGTCCACGATGGGGTAGCCGGTCCGGCCCTCCTTCCATGCGACGAACTGGTCGTCGTCGTTGCGCCACCAGATCAGGTCGTACTCGGGGCGCAGTGCCCGTTCGACCGTGTGCGGAAAGTGATATATGACGTTGATGTAGAAGTCCCGCCAGCACACCTGGCGCACGAAGGCCTTCCGCCCCTCGCTCTGCTCGCCCACCTCGGTCACGATCCGCCGCGCCGCCACCGTGCCGAACTTCAGGTCGGCGGACAGGCGGGACGTGGCGTCGAGGTCGGGACGGTTGCGGAGCTCCTGGTACTCGTCGACTACGTCGAGGAACGCCGTGAGGCGCTCCGCGGCCGCATCCTCGCCGCCGGGCATGAGCGGCTCGCCCGGAGAGTCGGGGATGCCCTCCCCCGGGTCGCCCGCCACCTCGGCCTCGCCCGGCTCCGGCCAGGGGTCCCACTCGGTGGCAGCCCACGTCTTGTAGAACGGCGTGAACACCTGGTACGGGCCGCCGTCCTTGGTGCAGATCTGCCCCGGCGCATGCACCGGGATGCCGTGTAGGCGATGCACCTCGCCCCCGATGGCTGCGGCGACGGCGTCGTCCCGCTCCCGGGCGTACGGGGTGTAGTCGTCGTTCCAGTACACCGC
>CAYGCW010000322.1:0-3292 GCA_964348465.1 uncultured Acidimicrobiia bacterium
ATCGGCGAATTCACTCAGGTGCCGTCGCCTGATGAGGCCGTCTACGCCTTCACCCGCGACGCCGCCAACCCGGTGCTCGTGGTCGCCAACTTCGCCGCCTCCGGCCGCGAGACCGCCCTCGATCTCGCGGGGCTGGAGGGGCGGACCCCGCGGGACCTCTGCACCGGCGACACGCTGGCCCCGATCGACGGCCGCCGCTACCCGGTCCGTCTCGACGCCCACCAGTTCCGCTGGCTCGAGCTGACGGCGTGAACAGCGCACCCTGGTGGCAGACGGCAGTCGTCTACCAGATCTACCCGCGCAGCTTCCAGGACACCACCGGCGACGGCGTCGGGGATCTGCGCGGCATCACCCGCCGGCTCGACTACCTGGCCGGCACGCTGGGCGTCGACGCCGTCTGGATCTCGCCGTTCTACCCGTCGCCGATGGCCGACTTCGGCTACGACGTCGCCGACTACTGCGACGTCGACCCGCGGTTCGGGACGCTGGCAGACTTCGACGCGCTGCGCGAGGCGGCCCACCGGCGCGGGCTGAAGGTGATCGTGGACTGGGTGCCCAACCACACCTCGGAGCGCCACCCCTGGTTCGTGGAGTCGCGCGCGGCGCGTACCAGTCCGCGGCGGGATTGGTACGTGTGGGCCGACGCCGCGCCCGATGGGGGTCCGCCGAACAACTGGCAGTCGGTGTTCGGCGGGCCGGCCTGGGCGTGGGACGAGGCGACCGGCCAGTACTACCTGCACTCGTTCCTCGAGGAGCAGCCGGATCTGAACTGGCGCAACCCCGAGGTCGAGGCGGCGATGTT
This sequence comes from uncultured Acidimicrobiia bacterium, assembly GCA_964348465.1. Classification (GTDB taxonomy): domain Bacteria; phylum Actinomycetota; class Acidimicrobiia; order Spongiisociales; family JAOTWH01; genus CAYGCW01. The sequence continues at coordinate 803 of CAYGCW010000322.1, forward strand.
CGACACCGTGCGGTTCTGGATGGACCGCGGCGTGGACGGCCTTCGCATCGACGTCGCCCACTTCATCGGCAAGGACCCCGGCCTGCGGGACAACCCCCCCGCCCCGCCGCCGGAGGGCGAGGCGGCCTTCAAGGATCTCGCCGGCTACGACACCCAGCTCCACCTCCACGACAAGGGCCACCCGTTCGCTAGAGAAGTGTTCCGGCGGCTGCGCGCCCTCGTCGACGGGTACGAGCCCGAGCGGTTCCTGGTCGGCGAGATCCACGAGTTCGACCCGGCGAAGTGGGCCGCGTACTACGGGGAGCAGCTCGACGGTCTGCACATGCCGTACAACTTCTCGCTGATCTGGGCACCGTGGGAGGCCGGTGCCTTCCGCCGCCGGGTGGACGCCGTGGAGGCGGCGCTGCCGGCCGGCGCCTGGCCCAACCACGTGCTCGGCAACCACGACGAAACCCGGCTGGTCGGCCGTTTCGGGCCGGCCGCCGCCCGGGTGGCAAGCATGCTGCTGCTCACGCTGCGGGGGACGCCGACGATGTACTACGGGGACGAGATCGGCATGCCCCAGGTCGAGGTCCCGCCCGAAGTCGCCCGGGACCCGTGGGGCCTGCGGGTGCCGGGCCTGGGCCGGGACGGATGCCGGACGCCGATGCAGTGGGCGCCCGGCCCCGGCCGCGGCTTCACCGAACCGGGCGTCGAGCCGTGGCTGCCGTTCGCACCGGACGCCGCGGCGGCGGACGTGGAGACGCAGCTGAGCGACGGCCGCTCCATGCTGGAACTCACCAGGCGATTGCTGGCGTTGCGCCGGGAGTCGGCAGCACTCCGGCTCGGGAGCTATGCGGCCATCGACGGCGAGCCGGCGGGCGTCTTCGGGTACGGGCGCGCCCTGGGAGATGAGCGGGTCGAGGTCTACCTGAACTTCACGACGGACCCGGTGCAAATCGGCGCCGCCGGCAGGGTGGCGCTGTCGACGCACCTCGATCGCGAGGGCATCGAGCAGGCTCCGATGCGGCTGCGTCCCGACGAGGGCGTGGTGGTGCGCCCCGCTTGAGCTCACGCCCTGGCAGGGAACAACTCCGGCAAGCGGCGGAAGAACTTCGACCGCGGCAGCACCTCGTCGGCGCCCAGCGACCGGGCCCGCGTCAATGCGAAATCGTCGACGTGCGGGCCGAACGCCACGATGGGAACTCCCGCAGCAGCGAGGGCGCGGACGGCGTCGTCGGCGGCGGAGTGGGTCAGATCCACGAACCCGCGCACCGCCCGCCCGGCAACGCCGGCCAGGGCTTCGACCGTCGTCGCCACCACCACGGGCAGGCCCGTCGCACCGGCCGCCTGCTCGATGGCGGTCCGGTCCATGAGGTTGGCGCCCACATAGACGACCACGGACGTCGCCAGGCCGCGGGCTTTGGCGGCGCCCCAGGCGAGGTGCGCCCGCCATGCGTCCTCGCCGAGCGCCTGCGACGACGCCGGCGCCAGGTCGTAGATGTCGCCAGGCAGCGCCGCCTCCTGCCCGGCGTCCCTGGTGGCCGCCGGCACTCCGGCTGCTTCCAGCGCGTCGGTGGGAAAGCGCATCGCCTCCTGAAAGACCTCCAGAGGGGAGCGGCGTTGTGCCGACCACGGCTGAGCCAGCAACGCCGCCAACGACTCGTCGAGCCACCGCCTCCCCTGCTCCAGGGCGCCGGCGTGTCGGGTGGCGTCGACGCCGAGCGCCTCGAGCCGCCCCGTCACGTGGGCCGCGTAGGCACCGACCAGCGCCCGCCGCAGCGCGGCGGCTTCCGGAACGAGGTCGCCGGGACCGCTCACGGCGGCGAGCATAGGGCCGCATGTCGCACCGGGTGCCGTAGAGTGCGGGCATCTCCAGCAAGGAACGAAACATGCGACGAATCGTCCTCGCGGCGGCGCTCCTGGCTCTCGTCGCGGTCGGGTGCAAGGCCGAGATCAACGTCGAGCTGCAGCTCGCCGCCGACGGCTCGGGCACCCTCATCGCCGAAACCGGGTTCGACGAGGAGTTCGAGCAGTTTGCGTTCCAGGACGCCGATCCGCAGGAGGCGATCTTCGAGGACAACGAGCTGGCCGACCTCCCCAACGCCGAGTTCTCCACCTTCGAAGAGGGCGAGTTCACGTTCTACCGGATCACGGTGCCCTTCGAGGACGTCAACGCCGTGCTCGCCGAGGCCGGCGCCGAGGCGCCCTTCCAGAGCATCGACATCGACGTGACCGACGACGAGGTGCGCGTCAGAGCCGGCACCGAAGAGGCCACCGACGCCCTGTTCGACGCGGAGGAGCTCGAAGGGTTCGACGCCGAGATCCTCGCCGACACGTTCGCGGCGCACGTGCGGCTGAAGATGCCGGGCGCGGTCACGTCCCACAATGCCGACCGGGTGCTCGACGACGGAACCCTCGAGTGGGACATCCCGCTCTCAGGCGCGGGCATCGACATCGAGGCCGCATCCGACCCGAGGGCCGGGGAGAGGGACGGCTTCCCGCTGGCCG
>CAYGCW010000323.1:0-3289 GCA_964348465.1 uncultured Acidimicrobiia bacterium
GCCTTCGCACCCACCGCCCCCACCGACACCAACATCAACGCCAGCACCAATACCAACACAACGGACAACGCTCGTCTCATCACGCCCTCTCCCTTCGGCTCGCCGCCGCCACGGCCTGCCACGGTGACTGAGACGTCCCCCTCCCCCAGACACGGCCTTGGTACCCTGAGTAGTTGCCATGTGCGCTGAGTGATAGGGGCCGAAATACCCTTTGCCGGGGCCGCACAAGCGGACCAGGAGTTGGGCCGCTCGCTGGTCGTTGCCGCCTCCTGATGCCCGCAACGGACAACGGTTGGGGGACGGTCATTCGGGCTACGACGACCCGATGCCCATTCCTACCTCTTGTCGGCGGCTCTCAGCCGACGGGTACCGGCTTCCTACGAACCGGCCGCACCCAGGACGGCGGCGAGCGCATCGGCGTCGGGCGGGATTCGCGCGGGCCTCTCCCCGCCGGCCGCGACCGCACGCATCGCCGCGGGGACGTCTTTGAGGCCTGAGCCGGTCGCCAGCACCACCACCCGGTCCTCGGGACCGACGTGTCCCTGCCGCCGGGCCGCGAGGAGCCCCGCATAAGCGGCAGCCGCGGCCGGCTCGGCGAACACCCCCGAGCCCCTGGCGAGGGCGGGGATCGCAGCCAGGATCTCGTCGTCGGTGACGGTGACGAACGCCCCGCGGGTGTCGACGACGGCCCGCATCGCCTTCACACGGTCCCGCGGCAGGGCCGCCGAGATACTGTCGGCGACGGTGGCCGCCGGCACCGGCGCCTTGGAGAGCACGTCCTCGCCGCGCGCCCACGCCTCGGCGAGGAACGGGCTGCCCTCGGCCTGGACGCCGATCAGCTTCGGCATGTGCCGGATGCCGCCGAGCGCCGCCAGATCGCGCAGGCCTTTGTGAAGCGCGCCGATGATGCAGCCGTCGCCGACGCTCACGACCACGGCATCCGGCGCCCGCTCCCCCAGCTGGTCGTGGATCTCCAGCATCACCGTCTTCTTGCCTTCGGTCATGTAGGGGTTGAAGCCGGTGTTGCGGTTGTACCAGCCGAACCGGGCGGCGGCCTCCATCGAGAGATCCACGGCCTGGTCGTAGCTGCCCTCCACGAGAAGCACCAGGGATCCGTAGGCGAGGAGCTGCGCCACCTTGGCCTCCGGCGCACTCTCCGGAACGAAGATCACGTTGGGCATTCCGACACTGGCGCAGACCCCGCTCAGCGCAGCCGCGGCGTTCCCGGTGCTGGCGGTCGTGACCCGGTCGGCGCGGCGCTCGGACGCCTTCACCACCGCCAGGGCACTGGCACGGTCCTTCAGCGAGCCGCTCGGCTGGACGCCCTCGTCCTTGACCCAGAGCTCCCGGACCCCGGCGGTAGCCGCCAGCCGCGGCGCCGCGTACAGCGGCGTCCCGCCGACGGCGAGCGGGGGGGCCACCGCGTCGGGCCCTACCGGCAGCAGCGGCCGGTAGTCCCACATCGACGCCGGCCGGCGCGGCGCAGTGCCGAGGCGGGCGGCGACCTGCTCGTAGTCGTACGCCACGTCGAGCGTCCCCACGGGCCCGTGGTCCGGGCACACGTACTCGACCTCCCCCGGGTCGTAGCGCTGCCCGCACACCAGGCAATCCAACCCGAGCACGTGGGGGAGCGCCGGGGCGGGAATCACGGCTGCCCCTCCCGCCGGGACCCGGCGCCTCCCCCGCCCGGACGGGCCCGAAGCCGAGCTGCGCCCATCACATCGTCAGGGCCATGGTGGCCTTCTGGACATGGAGCCGGTTCTCCGCCTGGTCGAAGACGGCGCTCTGCGGGCCGTCGACCACCGCGTCCGCCACCTCCACGTTGCGGTCGGCAGGAAGCGGATGCATGTAGATGGCGTCGTCCTTCGCCAGCGCCATGCGTCGCTCGTCGGCGATCCAATCGGCGTACTTCTCGCCGATCCGGGCTGACTCCTGCTCGTCGGTCGTCGCCAGCAGGCAGCCCCATGACTTGGCATATACCACGTCGGCGCCCCGGAAGCCCTCGTCGAACTCCTCCATGACCTCCAGAGAGCCGCCGGACCGGGAGGCGTTGTCTTCGGCCTGGCGCATAACCTCGGGGATCAGCTCGAATTCGCGGGGCCGGGTCAGGCGGACGTTCATGCCGAATCGGGTCGCCAGAAGGATCAGGCTCTGCGGTACCGACATCGGCTTCTGGTAGCTGGTGGCGTAGGCGTAGCTGACGTCGATCGTCAGGCCGCGGGGGTCGCCCTTGCGCTCGATGATCGTCATCAGGTCGGCGAGGACCTGGAACGGGTGGTACACGTCGCACTGCATGTTGAGTACCGGCACCCGCGCCGTGTCGGCCACAGCTCTGATGTACTCGTTCCCGACCGCCCAGTCGCAGTGGCGGATGGCGATGCCGTCGTTGTAGCGGCCCAGGATCTCGCCGATCTCGGTGGCGGTGTCGCCGTGGGCGATCTGGGTGGTCTTCGACTCGATGAACTGGGCGTGGCCGCCCAGCTGGGCCATGCCCGCCTCGAAGCTGGCCCTGGTACGCGTCGACGAGAAGAAGAACAGCATCGCCAGCACCTTGTCGCGGAGGTACGGGTGCGGTTCGCCGAGCGCTCGCCGGCGCTTGAGGTCGAACGCGACGTCGAGGATCGTGCCGATCTCGTCCCGGGTCCACTCCTGGGTGGTGATCAGGTCCCGACCGCGTAGCCGTGTCTGCATCCCTGCTGCCTCCTATTCCATCGCGCCCAGCACCAGGCTGAGCAGGGCCATGCGCATCACGACGCCGTAGTACGCCTCTTGCCAGTACCGGGCGTGCCGGGTGGCGTCGACGTCCTCCGGCAGCTCGTCCATCCGCGGCAGCGAGTGGAGGATGATCGACCCGCCTTCGGCGTGCTCGGCCAGCAGGTCGCGCGTCACCCGGTAGTTGTCTGGCGTCAGGCCGCGCTCCTCGGTCGCCTCCTCCCGGCTCGCGGTGTAGTCGGCCTGCACCACCGGCTCCATGTAGATCACGTCGGCGCCGGCGATGGCATCCCGAACGTGATCGACGCGCCGGATGCGCAAACCGGCGTCCTCGACCTCCGCGAGGAACTCCTTGGTCGGGGCCATGTCGTCCGGGCACACGTAGACGACCTCGGAGTCGAACTGGGTGAGGGCATAGCCCAGCGAGTGCATCGTCCGCATGCGCCAGTCGCCCACGGCCAGGAACGAGAGACCGTCCACGGTCCCCAGCTCGCGCTGCACCGTGTAGAGGTCGGTGAGCACCTGAGTGGGGTGCTCACCCCAGCCGTCGCCGGCGTTGATCACCGGCACCGTCGCC
>CAYGCW010000324.1:0-3288 GCA_964348465.1 uncultured Acidimicrobiia bacterium
GGAGGACGTTTGGTGCATGGGCTGGTGGACGTGTCGCCTGCTGGGCGTCCTCCGCCATGAGCCTCCTCGCCTCCGCTATTCGACAGGCACCCCGGCCGCCGCCGCCCGGGACCACTCGTCGTCGACCAGGACGCCCGAACGGCCGGCCCGGCTCAACAGGGAGCAGGCGATCGATGCCCGGTAGCCGGTGCGGCAGTGGACCCACAGCTCGCCGTCCGGCAGGGCGTCGATCCGCTCCTGCAGCTCGTGGAGCGGGACGTTGGCGGCGCCGGCGACGTGGGACTCCTCCCACTCCTCGACGCGCCGCACGTCGACCACGTCCACCTCGCCGATCCGGGGGACGAGATCCTCCCACCGGACCACCTCGTACGACGACCCGCCGGCCGGCGCCCCCGTGAACCGTCCCCGGGGCCGGTCGATGCCGATGCGCGCCATCATGCGCTGCGCCTCCGCGACCGCCTCCTCGTCGTCGCCGACCAGTGTCACCGGCGTGCCCCACGGGATCAGCCATCCCAGGTACGTGGCGAAGCTGTCCCCCAACTCGATGCCGACCGTCCCCCGCAGATGGCCGGCGGCGTACGCATGCCGGCTGCGGGTGTCCACCACCCACTCGCCGGCTTCGACTCGCTGCGCCAGCTGCTCGGCCGCCGCCGCCGGCGCCTGCGACAGGTCGAGCGGCTGCGGGCCAGACCGGTTCAGCGGCCCCATGTGCGCGTAGTACCGCGGATAGGCGCCGAGCCCCGCGATGAGGTGATCGGCGAATTCTTCGGCGTCCTCGAACGCCATCACCACGTTCCCGGCCCGCTCCGCGCCGATCGTGTGCACCGGCAGCTCCGGCGCCGGGCCGTCCTCGCTCGGCGCGATCGAGGCGCAGAACGACCCGAAACCGTGGGTGGGGTACACCACGGCATCTGTGGGCAGGTCGGCGAGGAGCCGCCGCGCCGACGCGAACTGCGCAACCGCCAGCTGCCTGGCCAACTCTGCCCCGATCAGATCCGTGCGCCCCACCGTCCCGTACAGGAGCGACCCGCCGCTGAAGACCGCCCGTTCCCGCCCGTCGACGTCCAGGACGTAGCCGAGATGCGTGGGCGTATGGCCGGGCGTGGCCACCACCCGCACCGTCATCGGCCCTGCCGCCACCACGTCGCCGGGTGCCACCGGGCGGCGCCGGAACGCCACGTCGTCCGCCGCGGCCACGCAGTACTCGGCGCCGGTCCGGCGGGCCAGCTCCAGCCCGCCGCTCACGTAGTCGTTGTGGATGTGGGTCTCCAAGACGTGCGTCACGCGTGCGCCCGTGCGGGCCAGCACCGCCAGCACCCGGTCGATGTCGCGTTGTGGGTCGATCACCACCGCTCGGCCCTCCGCCACCGCCACGTAGCTGCGGTCGCCGAGGCTGGGCGTCTCGATGGTGACGACGTCGAGCGGGCTCACGACCGCAACTCCTCCCAGCGGTCGCCTGCGGCGAGGTCGATGACGGACCACGCCATCGCCAGCGCCCCGTCGGCGATCGCCTTCTCGCCGGACGGGGTGACGGTGGCGGCCGCGAACTCCCGCTGATGGTTGACGGACGCTCCCGCCTCGATGCTCAGGAACGGATGCGCAGAAGGCACCACCCGGCTGACGTTCCCCATGTCCGTCGACCCGGCTGCTCCCGGCGGCAGGTCGGCGCCCCGGCGCATCTCCCGCCCCAGGGACTCGAGGTTGGCGCCAAGCACCTCGGCCAGCACCCGGTGGGTGTCGAGCGGCTCGTAGCGGTGCCCGCGGTCCTCGTACTCCCAGCGGCACCCGGTCGCCGTCGCCGCCGCCTCGAAGCACGCCAGCACCCTGGGCTCCAGCTCGTCGAGGCGCTCCGCGGTCGCGGCCCGCACGTACCACGCCATCGACGTGCGTGGCGGGATCACGTTGGGAGCGCCCCCTCCATGGGTGATCACCCCGTGGACCTTGTCGGTGGGGTAGAGCGCCTGGCGCAGCGTGGAGACGTTGACGTAGGCCTGCACTGCGGCGTCCAGCGCGTTGATCCCGAGTTGCGGGGCGAAGGCCGCGTGGCTCTCCTTTCCGAAGAAGTCGATGTCGAGGTGCGACACGGCCAGCACGTCGGGGTCGAGGATGTCCTCGGGCGCCGGGTGCACCATCATCGCGGCCGCCGCTCCGTCGAACGCACCGGCGCGCAGCAGGTCGACCTTGCCGCCGTACGCCTCCTCCGCCGGCGTGCCCAGTACCGTGACCCGGCAGCCCAGCTCATCGGCCAGCGACGACAGGGCCACCCCGGCTCCGGCGGCCGCCCCGGCGATGATGTTGTGCCCGCACGCGTGGCCGACCTCGGGCAGCGCGTCGTACTCAGCGCAGATCACCACCTCGGGGCCGGCGCGCCCGGCCCGTGCCGCGAAGGCGGTGTCCAGGCCGTAGGCCGGGTACTCCACGGCGAAGCCCCTGCGGGCCAGGAGGGCGACGAGCCGCGCCGACGACTCCCGCTCTTCGAAGGCGATCTCCGGGTGCTCGTACATCCAGCGGCTCAGCTCGAAGAGGTCGTCCTGGACGGCTGACAAAGCTTCAGCAGCTCGTTCTTTGAAGTCCAACCTGGGCCTCCGGAACCCGGCGGGCACGCTAGCAGCGCGCCGCCGGCGGCCGGGCGCGGGGTCCCCGGGGCAGTCCTTAGGATCGAGGGCAGGAGGTGCCCAATGCCGCACAATCACGACGTTCTCTCCGGCCTCGCGGCCGCCACCCGGTCGCTACGCGACGCGATCCCAGACACCTGGTCCGGATTCGCGAAACTCCATACCGGTGCCCTCGCCGACGGAGAGATCCCTGCCAAGATCAAGGAGGCCATGGCGCTGGCGATCTCGGTGGTGCGCCAGTGCGACGGCTGCATCGCCTACCACGCCAAGGGCGCGGCCCGCCGCGGCGCCACTCCGGGCGAGGTGGCGGAGGCGCTGGGTGTGGCCCTGCTGATGACCGGCGGCCCGGGCACCGTCTACGCCCCCCGCGCTTGGGAGGCGTACCAAGAGTTCGCCGAGGCGGCCTCCGGCACCCGGGCCCGCTAGCCCATCCGGACCGACGGCTCGCTAGGAGCCGGCGTCGAGGCGATCGCCGGGCGGCCGGGCGGCCGGCGTCTGGTCGCCGTTGAACACCTCGGCCACCGCCGCCAGGCTGCCCAGAATGCCGCTGAACTCCATCGGGAGGAACAGCTTGGTGGCCTGGCCGTCGGCGATCTCGCCGAGGGCCTCCAGGTAGCGGATCGCGATCAGGTCCGGCGTCGGGTCGCCGGTGTGGATGGCACCGAACACCCGC
>CAYGCW010000325.1:0-3276 GCA_964348465.1 uncultured Acidimicrobiia bacterium
CGGCGACCACCGCTCCGACGCCGACCACCACCGAGCCCCCCACCACGACGACGACCACCACCGAGCCCCCCACCACGACGACGACCACGATCCCAACGCTGGTGGCAGCACTCCCAGAAGGGCCGTGCGACGGAATCGGCGTGGCCCCGGCCTTCCTCAGCGCGGAGATCTCCTTCGTCGTCGGCGACCGGGTCTACTCCGCCGCTGCGGACGGCTCGGGCTTGCGGTGCGTCGTCGAGGTCAGCGAGATCGACCCGCTGGAATGGGGGCCCGCCGGAGATCGGCTCCTGGCAGGGGCGACCCCATTCGACGCCACCGGGCCGCTCACCATCGATGTGCTCGGCGACCGCTCGCGCGGCTGGACCCACCCGACCGGGAAGTCGCTCTACTCCATCACCGAGGACGGACGGCTCGTGAAGGGTGTCGCCGGCGGCGGCGGGGTCGTCGACATGTCATTCCTGGCCCGCCACGACGAGGCCGTCTACTTCCCCTCCGGCACGCATCTCGGGGTGGTCGGGGAAGCCGAGGACGGCAGTTACGGCATCTGGCTGGTGACCAACACGGGCACCGACGAGCGGCTGCTCGTCTCGGCCGACGACGCCGGTGTGACCCGCGAGGTCAACTTCACCCATGACGGTCTCTTCGTCACCTTCATCGCCGAGCACGACGGCACTCACCACGTGCATGAGGTGCCGCTGATCCCGGAGCAGATGGAGTTCGACGCCACGGTGCGGATCGAGTCGGCGCGCCGCCTCTCCCACCTCGAGGTGTCGGCGTGGGATCCCGGGTGGTTGGCGGTGCAGGAGGGTGAGTGCGGCGACCAGGACGGCATCAACTACCTGGTCGAGGGCGGCGGCGTGCCCGATGAGCTGGCCGGCGTCGACACGTCGCCGGTTGGCTGGCTGCCCGGCGCCCGCCTCGTCGTCGCCTCCTACCCGGACGGCTGCGTCGCCGGCACGGCCGACCTGTGGCTCGTGGACTTCAGCGAGCCGGGGCGGGCGTTTCCGGCCGCCACCCGCTTCGTCGCCGGCGTCTCGGCAGCTGCGGTGCGGGCGCCGGTCCCGCCGCCGCCACCGCCGCCGGACCCCAACTTCGCAGGCTTCGCCTGATAGCGCCCCGCCCGCTCCCGGTCGGGAGCGACCAGCCGCAAGGCCATCCGCGAGCTCCCGCGGCGCCCTCCTACAATCCGCCCCGCGTGGAGCACCCAGCCGCACCCCCGGTCGACGATCGCCCCGGCGAAGCGTGCGGTGTCTTCGGTGTCTACGCCCCGGGGCAACATGCCGCCCGGCTCGCCTACTTCGGCCTCTTCGCCCTTCAGCACCGCGGCCAGGAGAGCGCCGGCATCGCCGTGTCCGACGGCCGCACCGTCACCGTCTACAAGGAGCTGGGACTGGTCGCCCAGGTCTTCGACGAGCGCAAGCTGGCCGGCCTTCCGGGGCACATCGCCATCGGACACACCCGCTATTCGACCACCGGATCGCCGGTGTGGGAGAACGCCCAACCCACCTACCGCCAGGTCGACTCCACCGCCATCGCGCTCGGCCACAACGGCAACCTGACCAACACCTCCGAGCTGGCCGCCCGCCTCGGGGCGACCGGCGCCACGAGCGACACGGAGCTGATGGCGGAGGCGCTGGCAGGTGCCACCCGGACCGGCCGCTCCGACGCTCGCGAGCTGGAACGTGCCGCCCTCGACGTGCTGCCCGGGTTCGAAGGCGCCTTCTCGCTGGTGCTGATGGACCAGGGACGGCTCATCGGCGTCCGCGACCCGCATGGCTTCCGGCCGCTGTCCATCGGCCAGCTCGCAGACGGCGGGTGGGTGATCGCCTCGGAGACGGCCGCCCTCGACATCGTCGGCGCCGAGTTCGCGCGCGACGTCGGGCCCGGCGAGTTGGTCGTGATCGACTCGGGTGGCCTGCGCAGCTTGCGGCCCTTCGAGCCCGCTGGTGCCCGCCTGTGCCTGTTCGAGTTCGTCTACTTCGCCCGCCCCGACAGCAACCTGTACGGGGAGAACGTCCACGCCGCTCGCCGCCGGATGGGCGAGCTCCTCGCGGTACAGGCCCCGGTGGCCGCCGACGCGGTGGTCCCGGTCCCCGAGAGCGGCATACCCGCCGCTCAGGGCTACGCCGAGGCGAGCCGCCTCCCCTACACCGACGGTCTGGTGAAGAACCGTTACGTGGGCCGCACGTTCATCGATCCGGCACCTTCGATGCGGGACCGGGGGATCCGCATGAAGCTGAACCCGATCCCTGCCTTGCTGGACGGAAGGCGGGTGGTGCTCGTCGACGACTCGATCGTGCGCGGTACCACGACCCGTCGCCTGGTGCAGATGGTGCGCGAAGCCGGTGCCACCGAGGTTCACCTGCGCATTTCGTCGCCTCCCTACCGCTGGCCGTGCTTCTACGGCATGGACACCTCCGACCAGTCCACGCTGCTCGCAGCCGGCCGCAGCGAGGACGAGGTGTGCGAGTTCGTCGGTGCCGACAGCCTCGCGTACCTCTCGCTCGAAGCGCTGCTGGCGGCGACGCACGCCCCGGCCGAGAGCTTCTGCACGGCGTGCCTCACCGGCGACTACCCGACGCCGGTCGAGGCGGCCGGCGGCAAGTTCGTGCTCGAACCGGCCGGCGGATGACGTACCGCGAGGCCGGCGTCGACGTGGGCGGCGCCGACGAGCTGGTCCGGTCGATCGCGATCGACGTCACGTCGACGTGGACCGATGGCGTGGTCGGCACGTTCGGAGGGTTCGCCGCCGGAGTGCCTCTGCCGGCCGGGTATGACAACCCGGTGCTGATGCTGAGCACCGACGGCGTCGGCACGAAGGCCGAGGTCGCTCGCCTGGCGGGCCGCTACGAGGGCATCGGCCAGGACCTGGTGGCGATGTGCGTCGACGACCTCGCCGCCGCCGGCGCCCGGCCGATCGGTCTGGTCGACCAGCTCACCGTGGGCCGCCTTCACCCCGAACGCGATCGGGCGGTCATCGGCTCGGTGGCCGCCGCCTGCCGGGCCGCCGGCATCCCCCTGCTCGGGGGCGAGACGGCCGAGCACCCAGGGACGATGGACCCGGAGCGCTTCGACCTGGCCGGCACCGCCCTCGGCGTCCTCGAGGCCGGCGCCGAGGTGACCGGCGCCGCCATCGTCCCCGGCGACCGGGTGGTGGCCGTCGGATCGCCAAACCTGCGCGCCAACGGCTTCTCCCTGATCCGCCACGTCGTCCTGCCCCGGCTCACTCTCGACGAGGTGATCCCGGGCACCGACCGCGTTGCGGCCGACGTGCTC
>CAYGCW010000326.1:0-3245 GCA_964348465.1 uncultured Acidimicrobiia bacterium
CGCGCCGGTCATGGTGGTCGCCGGGCCCTGGGGGGCCTCCGCCGCCGTGGAACAGGCGCCGGCCAGCAGCGTGGCGACGGTCAGTCGAGCGAGCGCGCGATGAACCACGAAGGGCAACTGTAGGGACGACCCGGCGCTGCGCGTCCCGGAAGCCCGCGTCACAGCTCAGACCGGAGCGGATGAGGGGAATCGAACCCCCGTCTCAAGCTTGGGAAGCTCGCGTTCTACCACTGAACTACATCCGCACGAGCCAGGGGATGATACCGCGCCGGCCGGGCGCGGGGACCGTCAACCGAGGAGGCTGGCCAGCCCCCAGACGCCGATCACCAGACCCACCGCGAGGAGGAACCAGGCCCGCGGGGCCCGGAACTCGCCTGGCGCCCGCTTGGGGGTCTTGCCCCGCCAGTGGACGTAGATGGCCGCCCCGTTGCCGACCACCAGCGCCGCGCCGAGCGCCGCCACGAGCTGCGCAAGCAGGGTGTCGAGGTTGAGGATGTCGACCATGGCGCCGCGACCTACCCGGTGCGCCTGCGGCCTACGCCGGCCAGGAACGCCGCGATGCTGGTGAAGACGGCCACGACGAAGCCGACGACGATCAGCCGCGGCCGCAGCGCCAGCACCAGCCCGACGACCGCGATCCCCGCCCATGCCCAGCGCGGCATCTTCCGAGCGCTGGGGAGCACCAGCCACAGGGCCCCGAGCACGCCGCCGGCTCGCAGCAGGACCCCGCCCCAGAAGAGGTCGTCGACGTCGCCGCCCTGGAGGAACGTCATCACCAGGCCCACGGCGAGCAGCGCTCCGGCGATGATGCCGAGTGAGGGGCGGTGCATCGCGTCACCATAGGGCTGTGGCGGTCCCCGGGTATCCTCGGCGCGGTGCGGGCGTGCTACGTGCTCCGGGTGTTCACCACCGGCGACGAGGGAGGGAACCCGCTCGGCGTGATCGTCGACGCCACCGGCCTCGACACGGCCGGCATGCAGGAGATCGCCACCGCACTGGCCTTCTCGGAGACGGTCTTCTTCGACTGGCAGGAAGGAGAGCTGCCGCGGGTTCGCATCTTCACCCCCGCCACCGAACTCGACTTCGCCGGACATCCCCTCGTCGGGTCGGCGTGGGTGCTGGGCACGATGGCGCCCGGCCGCCACGACCGCCTCGTCTGCGGCATCGGGGAGGTCGGCATCGCCATGGACGGTGAAACCGTGTGGGTCGACGTGCCCGCGCCGACCGCGGTGCGCCCTGCCCCGGAGGCTGCCGAGCTGGCGGCCGCGGCCCGGTTGCCCGCCCCGGTACGCGCCTGGTGGGTCGAAGTGCCGATGCGGGACCTGGTCATCGAGACGGTGGATGCCGCCGCTCTCGCTGCCGCCATGCCGGACATCGATGCGATCGCCGGGATGAGCGACGGGCTCTACGCCGTCGCTCCCACCGAGGAGGGGTTGAAGGCGCGGTTCTTCGCGCCGGCGATGGGGGTCGACGAGGACCCCGCCACCGGCAGCGCTGCGGTGGCGCTGGCCGCGGCACACATCTCGGAAGGAGTCGCCGAGGGGTCGCTGACCATCCACCAGGGCGCCGAGGTCGGCTACCCGTCCACGATCGAGGTGCGCTGGGTGGACGGCACGATCCACCTGGGCGGCACCGTCGTCAAGGACGAGGTTCGGGTGCTCGACCGGTGAGGGTGGGCTGATGGGCGCCGGCCCGGTCACGGTGCAGCTCGAAGCGGTGATCGTCTCCGTCACCGACGACTCGCCCCGGGTGCTCACCGTCGCCGGTGATCCCGACCTGCTGCCGTCCGGACCTCTGGACCCCGACCTCGACCGGACCCTCGACCGCGGGCTCCGTCACTGGGTGCGCGAGACGACCGGGATCGAGGTCGGATACGTGGAGCAGCTCTACACCCTCGGCGACCGGGATCGGCACCCCGACGAGCGGGCCGGAGGGCCCCGGGTGCTGTCGATCAGCTACCTGGCGCTGGTCCATGAGGAGCAGCCGTCGCCGGGAGCCGAGTGGCGGGACTGGTACGCGTACTACCCGTGGGAGGACCATCGCGCCGGGCGGCCGGAGATCATCGACGCCGAGCTGGCGCCCCGCCTGGCGGACTGGGTGGCCGAGGCGGCCGACGCCGAGGCGCGGGACGACCGCCGGGCCCGGGCGCAAATCAGTTTCGGGTTCGATCCGGCTCCGTGGGACGAGGTGCGGGCTCTCGAACGGTACGAGCTCCTGTACGAGGTCGGCGCGGTGGCCGAGTGGTTCCGGGACCGGGGGCGCCGGGTGCCGGACGGACTCGCCACCGGCCGCCCGATGGGCCGCGACCAGCGCCGTATCGCCGCCATCGCCCTGAGCCGCCTGCGCGGCAAGCTCGGGTACCGCCCGGTGGTCTTCGAGCTGATGCCCGAGACGTTCACGCTGCTTCAGCTGCAGCGGGTGGTGGAGGCGCTGGCCGGGGTGCGCCTCCACAAGCAGAACTTCCGCCGCCTCGTGGAGGCCGGAGGTCTGGTCGAGGGCACCGGAGAGCTGGACCCCCACACCGGTGGGCGCCCCGCCGAGCTGTTCCGCTTCCGCCGTGAGGTCCTCAGCGAACGCCCCCGTCCCGGCGTCCGGATACCGCGGCCGAGCTGAGCGTTTCGGCGTAGCTCTCGCCCGGTTTGGGCGCGGCCGGAGTCGGGAAGACCAGGCGGGACGGGGCCGGGGACCCGTCGACGAGGGCAGGGATCCCACTTGTGCTCGGCGGGGGCATAAGATATACTCAAATCGAGTAGAACTGATCCCAGGAGCGTCACTCATGCCTCCCATCCCGGTTGCGATCCGGCCCCGGCTGTCCGGGGTCCTGCCCGACTTCGAGGCCGTTGCCCTCGAGCCGACCATCGCCGAGATCGAGCGGCTCAAGGCCGCTCGCAACGCCATCGTGCTCGCTCACAACTACATGACCCCGGACATCTACCACGGCGTCGCCGACTACGTGGGGGACTCGCTGGGCCTGGCACGGGAGGCGGCCGCCACCGACGCCGACGTGATCGTGATGGCGGGAGTCCACTTCATGGCGGAGACCGCCAAGATCCTCAGCCCCGACAAGACCGTGCTGATCCCCGACCTGCGGGCCGGTTGCTCGCTGGCGGAGTCGATCACCGGCGCCGACGTGCGCCTTCTCAAAGAGCGGTACCCGGGCGTGCCGGTGGTCACCTACGTCAATACCTCGGCGGACGTCAAGGCCGAGTCCGACGTCTGCTGCACCTCGTCGAACGCCGTCGAGG
>CAYGCW010000327.1:0-3222 GCA_964348465.1 uncultured Acidimicrobiia bacterium
CTCGCCGCCACAGCGACGACCGGTTGCCGTGCTCGACGTGGCCGCCGGCGCGGAACTCACTGCGATAGGTCACGAGCGCCACGTCGGGCATCCCCGGAGTCTGCCACCTCGCCGGCGTCCCCGACCCCCTGTTCCGTGTCGCACCTGCCCGGTAGCTTGTAGCACAGGACCTGCGGCGGTGCGGCTGGAAAGGGAGATGCCATGCGCGCGGCCCTCGTCGCCACGACCCTGCTGCTCGCCTCGCTTCCGCCGGCAGCCGCGTCGGTGTTGTGTGCCGGGATGCAGCGGCCGGTCGCCGGCCCGGTCATCAGGGCGTTCGCGCCGGTTGGCGCCTACGCCGGCCATTGGGGCGTCGATTTGGCAGCGTCAGCCGGCACCCCGGTCCGCGTCGCGGCCGGGGGCACCGTCACGTTCGCGGGGTCGGTGGCCGGCCGACGCTCGGTCACCGTCCTTCACGGCGGCGAGGTCCGCACGTCGTACTCGTATCTGGCAGCCATCCACGTCCGTGCCGGGCAGCGAGTCGCGGCGGGGCAGGTGATCGCCGCCTCGGGTCGCGCCCACGGCGCCGAGGCGCTCCACTGGTCGGCCCGGATCGGTCGCCGGTACGTGGATCCTGCCCGCTTCCTCGGTTGCCCCCATTCGCTGAGCGAGGCGTTGCGGCTTGCCGCCGCCCCCGGCTTCCCGCCGGTGGCGCCCGCCTATGCTGGCCGCCGTGCAGCGCGGCATCCTCGGGGGCACGTTCGACCCTCCACACGTGGCCCATCTCATGGCGGGAGAGGCAGCTTTTCGCGACCTCGGGCTCGACGTCGTCTCATTCCTACCGGCCGGGGCGCCGTGGCAGAAGGCAGGACGTACCACCACTGCCCCCGAGCATCGTTGGGAGATGACCGTGCGCGCCGTCGACGGCGTCGGCTACTTCGAAGCCGACGATCGCGAGATCCACCGGCCGGGCTGGACCTACACGGCAGACACCCTCGCAACGTATCCGGAGAGCGACGACCTCACCGTCGTCCTGGGAGCCGACGCCGCTCTCGGTCTCCCCACCTGGGAGCGCCACTCTGAAGTGCTCGATCGTGCCCGCATCGCGGTGATGCCGCGGCCAGGCATCGATCTCGACGCGGTGAGGGACGCCGTTGGGCGCGGGCTGGTGTGGCTCGACGCCCCGCTGGTGTCTATCAGCGGCACGATGCTGCGGGCGCGCGCCGCCGCCGGCAAGAGCGTGCGCTTCCTCGTCCGCGACGCCGTGTGGCGCTACATCGTGGAGCACACGCTGTATGCATGACGGCCGACGGGACGACGACGGTAGTCGCGAGCCGCCAGTTGGGGAGGGTGCATTCGGCGCCCGGGAGCCGTTGCCGGTCGGCGAGGACTGGCCGGAGTTCCGGCTTCCGGAGTTCGAGCTGCCGGAGCCCGATCTGCCCGATCTCGGTCCCGAGCTTCCCGAGCCGGAGACGGCGGCGCCTCCCGACGTGTCTGCTCCCGAAACCGGAGGGCCTGCCGCTGCCGGAGCAGGGGCCGGCCCGCCGCCGGACCCGGGCGGGCGAGCGCTGCGGGTTGCGCTGGCATTGCTCGCAAGCGCGACGCTGGTGGCTGCCGTGCTCGTCGCCATCCGAGTCGCGCCTCCGATCGCTCAGGGCCTGGGGCGCGCCGCGGCCGCCGCCGGCGACCTGGCGGGAGACGGTGCGGCTGGTGTCGACGACGCCTGGAGCCGGTGGTCGGGGCGCCTCGAGGCCATCGCCGCCGACGCGACGGCGATCGACGCTGCCGTCGTGGATGCGCCGGAGGGCTCGACGTCAGTGCTGGTGGTCGTCGTCGACGCCGGGGGTCGTGGCGTGGCGTACGCGCTGGTTGCCCGCGGCCCCGACGGATCGTCCACGGTGATGCTCGCGCCCCCGGGGCTTCGCGGGATCCTGCCCGGCTTCGGCGACTTCCCACTCGCCGACGCCCCGTTGTTCGAGAGCTCCGACCTGGCGGCCGTGACGATCACCAACCAGCTCGGAGTGCGCATCGACGGCGTTCTCACGCTGGGACCGGGCGAGCTCTCCGGAGCGTTGGTCGACCCGGTGGAGATCGACCTGCCGGTGCCGCTGATCGTCGGCGAGGGCGACGAGGGCCGGGTGCTGGCGAAGAGCGGGCGGGCTGAACGTGCTCCCGCGGTCGTGGAGACCGTCGTCACCACCCGAGGCCTGTCCGACGAGCTCGAATGGCTGCAGCGCCAGGGAGCTGCCTGGGACGGGATCCTGACGGCCGTTGCCGCCGATCCGGAGATCGGTGAGCGCTTGGCGGCCCACGCCGACGCTACGGGGATCGACATCACCGGGCTCCTCGCCGTGGTGGGCGCCGACTCCGACCGCAACATCACCGCCGTACCCGTCACGCGAGTGGCGGTCGGCGGTCCCGACGCCGGCTACGCGCTCAACGCCGAGGCGGCCGAGCCTTTCGTCGCCCAGCGCCTCGGCCATCTGCTGTTGCGCGAAGGCACCCGGCCCCGGGTCGAGGTGCTCAACGGCAACGGCCGGGTCGGCACGACCCGCGTCGTGGCCGGGCAGCTCGTTCGCCGGGGCTACCGGGTGGTCCGGACCGACAACGCCGATGCATTCGATTACGAGCAGACCCAGGTCGTTGCCCACGGACGGGTCAACCGAGCGGAAGGGGAACGGGTGCTGCGGCTGGTCGGGACGGGGGAGCTGCTTCTGGAGCTGCGGAATCCCTCAGGAGTCGTGGACATCAGTATCATCGTGGGACGAGACGTCCCCGCCGGGGAGGGGTAGAGAGCCATCGGCGCCGACCAAGAGACCACTACCGCGGCCCTGGCCGCTGCCGCCACCATCGACGACAAGAAGGGCCGCGACGTCACTCTGCTCGACGTCGCCGATCTCCTGGTGATCACCGACATCTTCGTCATCGCCTCCGGCACGTCGCGCCGCCACGTCCTCACTCTTGCCGAGGAGGCCGAGCGCCGGCTCAGGGAGCTCGGCCGGCGTCCGCTGCGCAGAGAGGGGACCGACGACGCCCGCTGGGTGCTCCTCGACTACGGCGACCTGGTCGTCCACGTCTTCGACGAAGAGACCCGGGCCTACTACGACCTCGAGCGGCTCTGGGGCAACGCCCCACGCATTGCTTTCGAGCCCGCAGCATCCTCCGCCTGATACAATCCCGGCATCCCACGGGGCTGTAGCTCAGTTCGGCAGAGCACTTGCATGGCATGCAAGGGGTCAGGGG
>CAYGCW010000328.1:0-3220 GCA_964348465.1 uncultured Acidimicrobiia bacterium
CTGCGAAGGCGGTCAGCATCAACACCCTGACTTCCGGCCAGCGGGAGCGGATCTCGCGACAGGCCTCGACGCCGCTGCCGTCGGGCATCTGGACGTCGAGAACCGCCAGGTCGGGCTGCTCCTCCCCCACCACCTCGATCGCTCCTGTCACCGTCGATGCCTCGCCGACCACCGCGAAGTCGCCCACCGACTCGATCAGGTCGCGCAAACCCGCGCGCACGACGTCGTGGTCGTCTGCGAGCACCACCCGGATCCGATGCGCCGCCATGTCGTTCGCCTCCGGTTTCGGCGGACCTCAGGCTAGGAGAGGCGCTCCACAATCATCGCCATCCCCTGCCCGCCCCCCACGCACATCGTCTCCAACCCGATCGTGCGGTCGAGCGTCTCCAAGTCGTTCAGGAGTGTGGTCATGATCCGGGCGCCGGTCATCCCGAATGGGTGGCCGAGGGCGATGGCGCCGCCGTGGGGGTTGAGCTGGCCCGCGATGTCGATGCCGAGGGTGTCGCACACCGGCAGCACCTGGGCGGCGAAGGCCTCGTTCAACTCCACGACGTCGATGTCGCCGATGCTCATGCCCGCCTGGTCCAGCACCTTGCGCACCGCCTCGATGGGACCGACGCCCATGATCTCCGGCGCCAGGCCGGACACCGACGAGGCGAGGATGCGCGCCTTGGGCTCGATGCCGAGCGCCCGAGCCTTGCCCTCGTCCATGACCAGCACGGCTGCGGCGCCGTCGTTGAGAGGGCACGCGTTGCCGGCGGTCACCTTGCCGTCGGGGATGAACGCCGGCGGTAGCTCCGCCAGCTTCTCCAGCGTGGTGTTGGGGCGCGGGCCGTCGTCGTCGGTAACCAGCACGCCGTCGTCGATGGGGTACGGGGTGATCTCCTTGGCGAAGAAGCCGTTCTTCTGCGCTTCGACGGCGCGGTCTTGGGACAGCTTGGCGAACTCGTCCATGCGTTCCCGGCTGACGTCGAACTCGGCGGCGACGTTCTCGGCCGTGTTGCCCATCGGGATGTAGACGAGGTTGAGGAAGTCGTCGCGGCTGGAATCGGTGAACCGGGGGTTGAGGTCCTCGGCGGCGAACCCCTTGCCGGCGGCCCTGGTCACGCTCTCGACGCCGCCGGCGACGTAGGTGTCGCCCTCGCCGGCCTTGATGGCGTGGAAAGCCATGCGGATCGTCTGCAGCGACGAAGAGCAGAAGCGGTTGACGGTGGTTCCGGGCACCGTGTCGGGCAGGCCGGCGAGCAGGGAGGCGTTGCGGCCGATGTTGTAGCCCTGCTCGTGGTGGGTGAGGCCGCAGCCCACCATGACGTCGTCCACGTCGGCGCCGTCGACGGCGGGGACCTTGTCCATGAGGGATCGGATCGCGAACCCTGCCATGTCGTCCGGACGGACCTCGATCAGCGACCCCTTGTAGGCCCGACCGATCGGGGTGCGAGCGGTGGCGACGATGACTGCTTCTCCCATGGCGGGCTCCTCGTGCGAGACGGCGCTGGCGGGCGGAGGGTACCCCGCCCCGGCCGGATGCGCGCCGGAGGATCAGCGGGACAGATCGGGGATGACGTCCTCCCCGGCCGTCCACGCCTGCAGGTATTCGTACGGCGGCACCCGGCCGCGACGTACCTCCCAATCGCCAGGGAACGTCGGCTCGGAGAGACCGAAGTGGACGTGCGGCGACGTGAAGCGGGCGTTTCCCGAGACGCCGACCGTGCCGACGCGCTGGCCCGCCCGCACCGGTTGGCCGGCTTCGAGCGCGGCCTCCACGCTGTCGAGGTGCGAGTAGTAGTAGCGAACCCCGTCCGTGCCGACGATGCTGACATAGAGACCGGAACGGGTCGCAGGGTCGTCGCGGTCGGGGTCCCAGGCATCCACCCTGCCGACCTCGTCGATGATCCCATCCGTGACCGCCACCAGCGTGGTCCCGACCGGGGCGAAGATGTCCGTCGCCGGGTAGTCGTGGTGGGTCGACCCGTAGTCGGCGACCTCCGGCGGCTGCACCGGGAAGTAGTACCGCTGCCCGGGCACCACCCACGGCTCGCGAGGCTCCGTTGCGCGGGTGGGCGTGGTGGTCACGGTCGAGACGGTCGACGTCGTGACGGCGACCGACGTGGTTGCGGCCGTCGACGTCGTCGGGGGCGCCGACGTGCTCGTGGTGGCTGCGCTGGTCGTGCCGGCCGCGGCGGTGGTAGTGGTCGGCGGTTCGGGTTCGGTCGTCCTGACCGTGGTGCGGTCGCTGCAGCCTGCGAGCGACAGTGCCAGCGTCGCCAGTGCCGTCGCGAGGAGCGCCGGATCGAAGCGACGCTTCACGGGCCGGCGTTCCACCGGGGGCCCATCCTCGGTGTCGGGGCCCGGCAACGCATGGTCAGCCCCGTCCCTCGGCCAGGAGGGCTGCGGCCGGGGAGCGCCGGAGCCGGACCATCGCCAGCACCCCCAGGGCGGGCCCTGCCGCCAGGATCGGGAAGGCCCAGCGCCACCCGGCGGCCTCGGCGAGCAGGGGTATGGCCCGGATCGTCACCAGCGTCAGGAGGAAGCCCAGGGCGGTCTGGAGCGTCAGCGCGGTGCCGCGTACCTCGTCGGACGCCGTCTCGGTGACCATCGTCGAGAATTGAGCGGAGTCGGCGACCACGGTGACACCCCAGAGCAGGAAGACGGCGACCAGCACGGCGGGGTGGGCACCGAAGAGGAGCGGGGTGGCCAGCGCGCATGACCCCGACACGGCCATGGCGCCTCCGGCCACCTTGGTGCGCCCGACTCGGTCGGCGATCGAACCGGCCACCCACGAGCCGATGCCGCCGGCGGCGATGATGAAGAACGTGGCCGTCGACACCCAGCCGTCGCCGAAGCCGCCCGCAGCGGCCGATGCCGCCAGGAACGCAGCAGTCCATGTCCACATCGCATACAGCTCCCACATGTGGCCCAGGTAGCCGTAGGTGCTGAGCCGTACGCCGCGGTTGCGGATGGCGGCCCCCGCCAGCCGGAAGGAGAAGGACTGCCGCGCCACCTCGAAGGGCCCATCCGCCACCAGCCCCGCCATCACCGCGGCGCCGAGCAGGGCCAGCGCCGAGGCGACCAGCACCACTCCCTGCCACTCGAAGCCGAGGCCGCGCACCAGATGCGGGGCGGCGCTACCCACCGTCAAGGCGCCGACCAGGAGGCCGAGCGCCATGCCGCGTCCGCGGGTGAACCAGCCGGCCATGACCTTCAGCCCGCTCGGGTACAC
>CAYGCW010000329.1:0-3216 GCA_964348465.1 uncultured Acidimicrobiia bacterium
CTCCGGGAGGAGGAGGTCCCGTGGCGGCGCGTCGACGCCTTTCTGGGCGACGAGCGCTGGGTGCCGCCCGACCACCCGGAGTCCAACGCCCGCATGGCGCGCCAGGCCCTGCTCGATCACGTACCCGCCGAGTTCCATCCCGTACCGTGGGACGTCGGCGACCCGGGTGAGGCGGCGGCGTCCTACGAGGCCACCCTGGGCAGCCTCATGCCCGACTGGTCGCCCGACGTCGTGCTGCTCGGGATGGGCGACGACGGCCATACCGCGTCGCTGTTCCCGGGCAGCCCGGCCCTCGAGGAACGCCAGCGGCGCTTCATCGCCACCTGGGTCGGGGCGAAGGCGGCGTGGCGCCTGACCGCCACGCTGCCCTTGCTGTGGGCGGCCCGGCACATCATGTTCCTGGTGACCGGCGCCGCCAAAGCCGAGGCGGTGGCCGCCGTGCTCAGGGACCAGCAGCCGTTGCCGGCCCGGTTGGTGGCGGCCGGGGCCGGGGACGTGACCTGGATCGTCGACGCGGCTGCCGCGGCGGAGCTCGGCGACCAGGTCCTCTGACGGCGGCCAGGTCCTCCGGCAGCGGCCCGCTACCCGCCGATGCGCTCGAGCAGCAGGTCCCGGTAGCGGCTCGCCACCGGCCCCACGGCCCGCAGCTCCGCTGCCCGCGGCTCCAGCAGCCGGGCCAGCTCACCCGGGGCGCATCGTTCGGCGGCCCGCTGCGCCAGCTCGGCGGACGCGGGCTCGAGGTCGGCCAGCGCCGCCGGAGGCGGCGCAGCCGGGTCGATGAGGGCCTCGCCGCCTCCGCCCGCCAGCGCGTCGAGCTGGCCCTGGAGAATCCCCAGCGCGGCGTCGACCAGATCCGCGCAGGTCTCGACCTCTTCCGGGGCAGGAATCGTCTCGGGGACCGTCGGCGGGGGCGGCGGCCGGTCCGCATCGTCGCAGGCGCCTGCGGCCGCCACGACCACGATCGCCAACACCAAGGCAGCGCGCGTCACCCGCCGAGCCTATCGAGGCCGGGCCACGGCGACGCCGGTGCCGCCGAGAGCCGCCGCGGCCGTACAATCGGCCGGGTGCGGGCCCGCATCGCTCTCGTCGCCCTGGCGCTGCTGACGGCCGCCTGCGGAGGCTCCTCGCCGGCCGCACCGGCGCCGCCCACCGCATCGAACGCGGCTGCGGTGGCGCGTCCGGACCTGCCCGAGCCTCCGCCTCCCTCGCACAGCGTCGTCGTCGAACGTGACGTCCCCTACTCGGACGGGCTCACCCTGGACGTCTACCGGCCCGACACCGGGAGCGCGTGGCCCCTGGTGGTGCTCATGCCGGGCGGGGCCTGGGACTCTGCGGACCCGGCGTCCACGGCGCCCCTGGCCGAGGATCTGGCGGCCCGGGGAGCGGTGGTGCTGAACGGGACGTACCGCCTGCGGGCGCCGGAGGCCTTCGCCGATGCGGCCTGTGCCGTGCGCCTCGCCGCCTCCCGCGGCGCTTCCTGGGGCGCCGACCCCGGCCGCCTCGTCCTGGCCGGCTACTCGGCGGGCGCCCACGTCACGGCGGTGGCGGCCTTCGGGGGAGACAGCCTCGAAGCCCGGTGCGCCGGCGACGGCCCCCCCGCCGCCCCATCGGCGTGGGTGGGGATCGCCGGTCCCTACGACATGGAGAAGTTCTCGCTGGTTCCGGAGCTGCGGGCGTTCTTCGGCGGCGGCCCCGCCGCCTCGCCTGACGCCTGGGCGGCGGGGGATCCGGCCACCCACGCCGGCGGGAGCCCGGGGACCGCCGCCTTTCTGGTGCACGGCCGGACCGACCTGGCGGTGTTGCCGGTGTTTTCGGCCCAATTCGCCGAGACCCTCGCCGCCGCCGGCAGGGAAGTCGGGCTGTATCTGATCCCAAGCGCCAACCACGGCGACGTCATCGACCCGCAGGAGAACGGCGCCCAGACGGCGGCCGTCATCCTGGCGGCCGCCGGCTGAAGCCGGCTACCGGCGCGCGACGAACACGAGGAAGTCGTCCGCAGGCCGAGGCGGGCGCCGCTGGTGCTCGCCGTGCACCTCGACCTCGGAGAAGCCCGCCCGCTCCAACATCAGCAGCATCTCGGGCATGAAGTACAGGCCGATGTCGAGCGTGTGCTCCTCGGCCGCCTCCAGCTCCCCGTCCCGCCAGCGCTCGGCTCGCATCTCCATCGTGACGTGCTGGGAGAGGGGGTCGAGCGCAACGATCCGGGAGCCGAGCGCATACTCGGAGCCGTCGCCGGCGCGGCGCCGCCCGCCGGGCGGCCTCTTCGCCTCGGGCAGCGTGGCCCGCGCGGCGGCCGGCCAGTACTGCCACTGGTGGGGGTCGGCGTAGGGCACCTCGATGTCGACGAGCAGCGTGCCGCCCGGCTCGAGGTGCTCGCGGAAACGGCCCAGGGCTGCGGCGTCCCGGGCGCGGTCGCTGCCGAGTCCGAACGAGCCGCACACGAAGATGGTCCGGTATCGACGCGGCAAGTCGAGCTCGTGCATGGGCTGCACGTACAGGTGCGGGGCCAGGCCCTCGGCGGCCGCCTTCCGACGGCAAACGGCGATCATGTCAGCCGAGACGTCGGCGCCGTCCACGTCGAGCCCGGCCCGCAGGTAGGGGCGCAGCAGCCGGCCGGTGCCGCAGCCGGCGTCGAGCGCCGGCTGCCCTCCGTCGGCGATGAATGCCTGGAAGTAAGGAATCTCGTGCGAGCGGAACTCGTCGTTGAACTCGCCCCACCAGGCGGCGATGATCCCGTGGTGCCACGTCTGCGGGTCGATGGCGGCCTCCCTCGCAGGACGACGATACAGTCGACGGCCTGATGGCGACCGTCCGCTGGCGCTCCGAATCCCCGCTCGACCTCGCCATGGCCACGAGCCGATTCTCCCGCTGGGGCGCCGACCCGGTCAACGTCGTCGACCAACACGGCTACTGGCGGGTCGCCCCGGGAGGCGTGCCCTACGTCGCGTCGCAGGACGGCGGCGGGTCGATAACAGTTCGGTCCCCCCTGCCCGACGCCGCCCTCGCCGACCTCCGGTACCGGCTCGCCGAGCACCTTCCCCGCAGGCCGGTCGAGGAACTGGCCGGGCGTGACGAGGTCGTCGGCATGCTGCTGGCACAGTTCGCGGGCTACCGCCCGCCGCTGGTGCCCGACCCCTTCGAGATGGTGGTCACCGCCGTCTGCGCCCAGCAGGTGAACCTGGCATGGGCCACCACCACCCGGGCCCGGCTCGTCAA
>CAYGCW010000330.1:0-3210 GCA_964348465.1 uncultured Acidimicrobiia bacterium
GGGCCCGGTTCGTGGAGGCCCTGGCGGCCGGGCTGGCGCGCACGAAGCGGCCCGAAGAAGCGATCGACCCGGTGCGCGCGGAAGCCAGGCGGCTGGTGGCGTTGCGAGGCGGTCTCGGGCCCGGGGCCGATGGCGCCGAATTGGAGGAGGCCGCCGGCGCGCTCGGCCTGGACGAAGAAGAGACCGAGGCCTTGCTGCACGGCGTCGCCAAAGACGCCGGTATCGTCGCAGCCGGCCGCGCCCTCGCCCGACTCGGCGGGCGGCGGCGGCCCGCCGCCGCGCCGGAGGAAGGGACGTCCGAGTGAAGGAGTTGCGGGACAGAGTCCTGGCCGCCACGGGATCGGTGGTGGTCGGCCAGGAAGCGGCCGTCGAGATGCTCGTCGCCGCGGCGCTGGTCGGCGGCCACGTCCTCCTGGAGGGCGTTCCCGGCGTGGCCAAGACGCTGCTCGCCAACGCCACGGCGCGGGCCCTCGGCCTCGAGTTCCGCCGGGTCCAGTTCACACCGGACATGCTGCCGTCGGACCTGACCGGCACCATGGCCCTGCGTGGCGGCGACCTGGTGTTCCGGCCCGGGCCCGTCTTCACGAACGCGCTTTTGGCGGACGAGATCAACCGCACGCCACCCAAGACCCAGGCAGCACTCCTGGAGGCCATGCAGGAGTCGCAGGTGACCGTGGATGGGGAGCCGCGCCCGCTGCCCCAGCCGTTCCTGGTGGTAGCGACGCAGAACCCGATCGAGTACGAGGGCACCTACCCGCTGCCCGAGGCGCAGCTCGACCGGTTCCTCGCCAAGGTCGAGGTGGGGTACCCGACCCCCGAGCAGGAAGTGGCGGTCCTCGCCAGGGCGGCCGGGCCCGTCACGTCGACCACCCTCGACGAGCTGGAGCCCGTCACCGGCCCCGACGAGCTGCTGCGCCTCCGCATCGAGGTCGCGGCGACCCGCGTCGCCCCGGAGGTCGGCCACTACATCGCGGCGGTCGTACAGCGCACGAGAGCGTTGCCCAGCGTGGCGCTCGGCGCCAGCCCCCGGGCGGCCGTGCACCTCCAGGCCACGGCCCGGGCGCACGCCAGGCTGGGCGGCCGCGACTATGTCACGCCGGACGACGTGGTTGCCGTTGCGGAGCCGGTCCTGCGGCACCGGCTGCTGCTGCGGCCCGAGGCCGAGCTCGAGCGCTACCGGCCCGACGACGCCATCCAGGCCGCCATCGCCGCGGTCCCGGTCCCGAGGTGAGCCCCAGGCCCCGGGCGGCGCTGCTGCTGGCAGCGGCGGCGCTCACGGCCCTCTTCCTGCCGGCCACGTTCGCAGTCCTGGCCACCGTGGCCATCGCCGTCCTCGTCTTCGTCGACGCCTGGCTGGCCCGGCAGCCGCCCCGGGTCGAGCGGACCGTTCCCGAAGCGGTGTCCCGCGGTATCCCGACCGAGATCGTGGTGGAGGCGGCACATCCTCACGCGTCGCAGGTGCTGCTGCGACAGCCCGCGCCCCCCGACCTACGGGTGGAGCCCGTGGTCGCCACGGGCAGGCTGGCGGGACGGCTCACCGCCGCTCGCCGCGGCCGTCACGCGCTCGGCGAGGCGGCCGTCCGGGTCGTGGGATCGCTCGGACTGGCGAGCTGGGACCACGCCGCCGGAGGAGCCGCGGAGGTGCTCGTCTACCCGGACCTGGTGACCGCCAGGAGCATCCGCATGGCCGTCAGGCATGGCCGGTTCCGGGACCCGGCGCGTCGCAGCCGCGGTCCGCTCGGCCTCGGCACCGAGTTCGAGTCGATCCGCGACTACCTCCCGGACGACGACATCCGCCACGTCAACTGGCGGGCCACGGCGAGGGTCGGCCGGCCGATGAGCAACCAGTACCGCATCGAGCAGGATCGCGACGTCATCTGCGTCGTCGACCAGGGCCGCCTGATGGCGGCGCCCCTGGGTGACCGCACCCGGATCGACGCCGCCGTGGATGCGGTGACCGCCGTGGCCCTCGTGGCCGACGAGGTCGGCGACCGCAGCGGCGTCGTCGTCTTCGACGACGGGGTGCGCCGCAACCTGGCGCCGCGCCGGGCCGGTGGCCCCGCGGTCGTCCGGGCGATCTTCGACCTCGAAGCCGGCTCCGTGGAGGCCGACTACGAGCTGGCCTTCCGGACGGTGGGCCGGCGAAAGCGAGCGCTGGTGATCCTCTTCACCGACCTGCTGGACCCTTCCGCCGGGCGGGCGCTGGTCGGCGCCATGCCGGTGCTGGCGCGGCGCCACGCCGTGGTGGTGGCCGTGGCCGAGGACACGGATGTGGCCGCCATCCTCGAAGCGCCCCCCGATGCCCCGGCCGACGTCTACCGAATGGCCGTGGCCCTCGACGTGATCGCCGCGGCCCGGCAAGTGGCCGCCCGCCTCCGGTCGGCCGGCGCCGAGGTGGTCACGGCCCCGCCCGCCGAGCTCGGGGCCGCGTGCGTCGCCGCCTACCTCCGGGCGAAGGCCCGCGCCCGTCTCTGATCCGACGAGAGCGATCTCGCCGCTTCACCGTCCCGCCCCCGCGTGTAGGCCAGCCACCAGTAGAGCCCCCCGACGATCACGCCCACGACGGCCATGGGCGCAGCCGAGATGCCTCGCCGGCTGATGAACGCCTCGATGATGCCGGCGACGACCAGCCACGGCATCGTCCCCAGCACCAGCAGGACCGCGGCGCGGGCCTCCTCGGCGAGCGCCGCCACGCGCGGGCGGAACCCGGGATCGACGAGTGCCCAGCCGAGACGCAGCCCGGCGGCGCCGGCGACCACGATCGCCGACAGCTCCAGCACGCCGTGGGCGGCCGCCAGCTCCACGAAGAACCCGGCATGGCCGTCTGCGGTCAGCACCCCGGCGACGGCGCCGAGGATGAGGCCGTTGTACACGAGCAGGAGGCCGGTGCCGACTGCGAACGCGATCCCGGCGGCGAACGCGAGGAACGTCACCTGGATGTTGTTCGTGAAGAGAGCCGTCGAGAACGCCGCCTGCTCGGCAACGCCGAGACCCTGGTCCGTCCCCAAGGGGCCGGGGTCCACTGCGTCGCGGAAGATCCCGGGAATCAGGCCGGTCGCCGCCTGCGGGTCGATCAGCCCCCATGCGAAAGCGCCGGCGGCCGGCGCGAACAGCAGCACGGCGGCCGCCGCCAGCAGCGCAGGGCGGCCGGCGACGAGCCTCCAGTAGCCGCTCGAGACGAACCCGCGCAACCCAGGGCGCCGCCCTCCC
>CAYGCW010000331.1:0-3205 GCA_964348465.1 uncultured Acidimicrobiia bacterium
ACCAGACGCGACGGTAGCCCGTGCCGCCGCCTCTCGGACAGCTGTGCCGGCCACCGACAGCCCGGCGCCGAGCGCGCGGCGCCGGCTTCCGGCAGCGGGCCCTCCAGTGGCGGAAGCGCCGGGGGTGGACTTGCGAGGCCGCGACAGCCGCTACTCGGCGCCGCCGGCTCCGGCCGCCCGCCCGGCTCCGGCCGCCCCGGCCCATCGCCGCTCTCGACCGGGACGCGTGGGCCGCTCGGCACTGCCCACGAGCCTCGTGGCCCCGCCCCGCCTCCCGGCCGCTCCTGCTCCGGTGCGGCGGTCGCCCGCCCCACCGGTCTCGCGCTCGGAGTGGCTGGCGGCGCACGCTGCCATTCCGCCGGCTGGTTCCCCGCCGTGGCCTCCCGTCGCTCGGCCGTCACTGGCAGCCCGCGCCGACCTGCCGTCCCAGGCGCAGCGCCCTGTGCGTAGCGCGGCCCCGCCTCCTCCATCGCGGCGCAGCACGTCGCCGGCAATGCCGCTGCCGGTGCACAGGTCACCGTCCCCGCAGACAGTCCGGGTTCCTGGCCGACCGGAGAGGCAACCGGTGGCCGCAGCGGCCGAGCCCCCGATGCCCCGGCCGGCCGTCCCGAGCGCAACGTCTTGGCGGTTGCCAGGCCACACCATGGGCGCCCGTCTCCCCAGCAGCGGCGCGGCGGCGCCGACCGCCGCGACCAGTCCCGCTCCCGACGCACCAAGGGTGGCGCCGACCTCCGTAGCCGGTCTCGGCGGATCGGCCGAACTCGTGAGACGGCGCCCGGAAGGGCCTTCCGCTGCGGTGCGGCCCGTCGCCGCTCCGGCCCGCCGATCCGCTCCGCCGCCCGAGTGGCCGCCGGCCACCGACTTCCGGCCCGCCGATTCGCGTCCAGCCCGCCCTGGCGTGGTCCGGGCGCCGCGGGATCCCGGCCCGGCGACTGCGCAGCCGCTCCCTCCGGGCGTCACCAGACTGCCCGTCCGCTCCCTTGCTGCGGCCCCGTCTCGTCGTGACGTTCCATCGCCCGGCGCGTCGCCCGGGGTCATCGTGGAGGCCCCGCCGGGTTCCGTGGCCCGCTTCGCTTTGCCGGCCGTGAGCCGCAGGCAGCCCGCGCCGCCGCCACCTCCTGCCGCTGCGGCCGCCCCGGTGGCGGCCGCCCGTCCTGCGTATACCACAGAGGCCGGGCCGCCGTCGTCCGGCCCGGTCCGGCAGGCCGCCGTCCGCCCGCCGCTCGAGCCCGCCGGGGTGCCGGCGCGCTCCGACACCGCGCGACGCGCGGCGTCGCCGCGGCCTGCCGCAGGGCGGGTCGCCCGCCTCCCGGTGGGTGGTGCCGCTTCGTTGGCTCCGGCCGTCCAATCCCTGGTGCAGCGCGCCGTCGCCGACGCCCGCGCCGCGCCGCCGCCCACTCCGCCCCCGATGCGGGAGATGGTGTTCGCCTCTCCTCCCGAGCCCGGCGGCGAAGTGCAACGCCTCGTGGCACCGGACTCGGCGGCGGTCGAGGAGCTGAGGGGCGGCAGCGAGCTGGATGTCGGCGGGGAGGCGATGAGCAGCAGCCAGATCACCAACCAGCTCGACAACCTGATCGAGCTGATAGAAGAGCGAGTGCTCGCCGAGCTGGAGCGGCGCGGCGGGCGCTTCGGGGAGGTTCTGTGACATGACCGCACCTGGATTCATGGCCGGGATGGGCGTTCCTGCCAAGGCGTACCTCGAGTTCGAAGACGGCTCGAAGCTCGCCTGCCACTTCAACCCGGCGACGTTGACGATCTCCAAGTCGGTGACGTGGAAGTCCGACGACATCAAGGGCGTGAACGCTCCCAAGCTCACGTTCGAGAGCGGCGGCTCGGGCAGCTACGACATGACCCTCTACTTCGACACGACCTCGATGCGCGAGGCAGGCACGCCGGTGACCGACTACACGTCCAAGCTGCTCTCGGCGATGAAGATCGACAAGAAGAACAAGGGCGCCAGTCCGACACCCGATGGCGGGCGGCCGCCCTACGTCACGTTCCATTGGGGCAACATCCACTCGTTCAAGGCGGTCATCGAGAGCCTCAACATCAAGTACACGTTCTTCTCGCCCACCGGGACGCCGCTGCGCGCCGAGGTCGGCGTGAAGCTGCGTCAGGCCGAGCCCGACGACAAGTGGTGGAAGCAGAACCCGACGTCGGGGACCCCCAACCCCCACGAGCTGCACACGGTCCAGCCCGGCGAGACGCTCGACCGCATCGCGGCCAAGCACTTCGGTGACTCGACCAAGTGGCGGGCGATCGCGACGGTCAACAAGATCCTCGACCCGATGGCGCTGCGTCCCGGCGTGGTGCTGACGATCCCCGAGCTCCAGGAGGCCGAGGATGCCTGACGACACCAGGGGCGGCGGGCCGATCGTGAAGCTGGGGGGCAGCGAGCTGTCGACGGAGCTGACCGCGGCGCTGATCGACGTCCGGGTCGAGCAGAACCTCCATCTCCCGGCCCGGTTCAGCCTCCGGTTCCTCGATGCCCGCTTCGAGCTGTTCGACGCGGGGACGCTCGAGGTCGGCAAGGAGGTGGAGATCAGCTTCAAGGTGGACAACACCGAGTCCGTGGTGGCCTCCGGCGAGATCACCGCAATCGTCACCGAGCCCGGGGCCGGCACCGGGCGCCACGAGCTGGTGGTCTCCGGGTACGACCTCGGCCACCGCCTCGGAAGGGGCGCCGCCGTCCGCACCTACCTCGACCAGAAAGACTCCGACATCGCCAGCACGGTCGCCAAGGAACACGGTCTCACGCCCAAGGTGAAGACGTCGAACCAGAAGCATGTCTACGCGATCCAGGCCCGTAACGACTACGACTTCCTCAGGGAAAGAGCCCACGCGACCGGCTACACCTGGTACGTCAACAAGAAGGAGCTGCGCTTCGAGCCGCAGGCTGCGACCGGCGCTCCGCCCGAAGTCGAGTGGGGCTCGACGCTCCGCAAGTTCAAGGCCCGGCTGTCGGCAGCAGAGTCCATCACCGAGGCCGAGGTGCGGGGGTGGGACCCGGCGACTCAGAAGCCGATCACGGCGACGGCCAGGCCCAAGAACGACAGCAAGGAACTCGGCACCGACGCCAAGGCGGCCGCCGACACCGCCAAGGCGGCCAAGCAGCTCAGGGGCAAGCGGTTCGGCGTGGCGGCTCCCGTAGTCGACGTCAACGAGGCCAAGGCGCTCGCCCAGTCGGTCGTCGAGCGGTCCGTCG
>CAYGCW010000332.1:0-3202 GCA_964348465.1 uncultured Acidimicrobiia bacterium
TCGAGCTTGCGGCCGAAGCGGCGCATCGTCACCTGGAACGGGTGCGGGCGGCCGTCGGGGCGGAGGGCGATGATCTCGCCGTCGAGGACCGCGGAAGCGGCGTCAAAGGCGAGGGCGGCGGCGACCACCTCGGGGACCCGGTCGGTGATGTCCTTGAGGTTGCGGGTGTAGACGCGGACCTCGCCGCCCTGGCGATGGGCCTGGACCCGGCCGCCGTCGATCTTCCATTCCCAGCGGGCCTCGCCGAGGCGCTCCAGGGCGGCGGCAGGATCCTCGGCGGTCTGGGCGAGCATCGGCTGCACGGGCCGGAACAGCACCAGGCCGTACCCGACGAGGCCGGCGGCGCCCTCAGCGGCGGCCTGCGCGGCAACGGCGCCGAGCTCGCCGCGCATCATCACCGCCCGCCGCACCGTCGCCGGGGAGGTGCCGGTGGCGCGGGCGACGGCCTCGATCATCACGCCTTCGAGGGCACCCTGGCGCAGGTCGCCGGAGAGGAGGCGGCGCAGGAACTCCTGCTCGCCGGAGGTGGCGGCGGCGAGCAGATCGCCGAGCAGCTTGGCCTTGGCGGCGGTCGAGCCCTTCCCTGCGGTGGCGGCGATGGCCGTGAAGGTGGCATCGACGTCGGCGATCGTCAACGACGCCTGCTCGGCCGGCGGCGGGTCCACGTTCCGCAGGGTGGCGTACCCGATGCCGATGCGTCCCTGCGGCAGGTCGCCGGCCAGGTAGGTGACGACGATCGGCAGCTCGGTGGGGGAGGCCCGTTCCAGCATTGACGCCAGCACGTCGGTCTTGGCGAGCCGGGCCGGCGTGTCCGCCACCTCGGCCCACGTCTCCGCCACGTCCGCCAGCAACATCCGGCCATTCTGGCGGGGGATAGGCTGCCGGTCGAAGGGAGCAGCGCGTGAAGTACCTGTGGTCCCGCAGCAACCTGCTCGGCCTGGCGCTGGCGGCCGTCGCCGCCGCAGCGGCGCTCTTCGGCGTGTTCGGGGGATGGTGGCCGGTGGCGGTGGCCGGCGGGTACCTCGTCGGGGCCGGGCTGGCACCGCGCGAAGGTGGCCATCGGGTCGACGTCGCGTCCGCGAGGCAGGCCGAGGATGTGCGGCGAGCGATCGACCGGCTGGTGGCGGAGGCGCGCCGCAACACCGACGCCAGGGTCACAAACGCGTTCGAGCGGGTGCGAACGACCGCCGGCCGCGTGCTCGACGCTTCGGCCGGCGACCCGACCTTGGGCGTCCACCTGGTGACGCTCGGACAGATTGCATTCGAGTACCTGCCGGCGACGCTGGAGAGCTACCTCAACGTCCCCAACGCCTACCGGAGGCTGCGGCGCGGGCCCGACGGGCGCACCGCGCAGCAGGAACTGCTCGATCAGCTCGTCCTGCTGCGGGAGCAACTCGAGGCGATGGACGGCGACGTGGCCCGACGCGACCTGGAATCGCTGGCCGAGCACGGCCGGTTCCTCGAGACCCGGTTCTCAGACCCGCTGACGTGGTGAGCAGGCCGCCCCTGGCATGGGCGCCGGGTCACCGGGTCCAGGGGGGAGACAGCTCCGGATCGATGTCGTATCTGGAGATCGCGTCCTTCACCATCGCGGCGTCGACGATGCCCTCGTCGGCGAGCGCCGCCAAGACCGCCACCGCCACGTGGGCGGCGTCGGTCTCGAAGAAGCGCCGGAGGCGTTCTCTGGTGTCGGAGCGGCCGAAGCCGTCGGTACCCAGCGGGAGGAACCGGCCGGGGATCCAGCGGGCCACCTGATCGGGGACGGAGCGCATGTAGTCGGTGACGGCCACGAACGGGCCGGGGGCAGCCGACAGCAGCCGGGTGACGTAGGGGACCCGCTGCTCCTCGCCGGGGTGGAGACGGTTCCAGCGTTGCGCCGCCAGGGCGTCCTCCCGGAGCAGCTTGTAGTTGGTGGCGCTCCACAGCTCGACGCCGACGCCGTAGTGCTCGGCCAGGTCGGCCTGGGCCTGGCGGGCCGCTCCCTGGGCGCTGCCCGAGAACAGCACCGTGGCCCGGTGCTGGGTGTCGGGGGGCGCCTCCGTCCATCGGTACAGCCCCTGGACCACGCCGTCCTCGACGCCGTCGGGCTTGGCCGGCATCGGGTAGTTCTCGTTGTACAGAGTGAGGTAGTAGAAGATGTCCTCACCGTCGACGTACATCCTCCGCAGGCCGTCCTCGATGATGATCCCCATCTCGTACGCGAAGGCAGGGTCGTAGGCCTGGCACACCGGCACCGTCGACGCCAGCACCAGGCTGTGGCCGTCCTGATGCTGCAGGCCCTCCCCCATGAGCGTGGTGCGTCCTGCGGTGGCGCCCAGCAGGAACCCGCGGGCCCGGGAGTCGGCCGCCGCCCAGATCAGGTCGCCGACCCGCTGGAAGCCGAACATCGAGTAGAAGATGAAGAACGGCACCATCGGCACGCCCCGGGTGACGTAGCTGGTGGCCGCCGCCGTCCACCCGGCCGTGGATCCGGCCTCCGTGATGCCCTCTTCGAGAATCTGGCCATCCTTCGCCTCAACGTACGACAGCAGCAGGTTGTGATCGACGGGCTCGTAGAGCTGGCCCTGGCTGGCGTAGATCTTCAGCTCCTTGAACAGGGCGTCCCAGCCGAACGTGCGGCCCTCGTCGGGGATGATCGGCACCACCCGGGGCCCGAAGGCATCGTCGCGGGCCAGTCCTCGCAGCAGCCGGGTGAACGCCATCGTGGTCGACACCTCGACCTTGCCGGACCCGGCCTCCAGCTCCTCGAACGGCCTCCGCTCCGGCATCTCCAGGGGGATGCGGACGGGCAGCCCCCGGGCCGGCAGGAAGCCGTTGAGCTCGCGGCGGCGGTCGATGAGGTAGCGGTACTCGGGGGAGTCCTCAGGGGGCCGGTAGTACGGCGGCTCGGCGTCGCCCTCCAGAGCCTCGGCGGGGATCTCGTCGTGGAGGTGGAGCCGCTCCCGCAGGCCCATGAGCTGCTGGTTGGTGAGCTTCTTGATCTGATGGGTGGCGTTGCGGCCTTCCACGTCGGGGCCCAGCGTCCAGCCCTTGATCGTCTTGGCGAGGATCACGGTGGGGGCCCCGGTGAGCTGGGTCGCGGCGTGGTACGCCGTGTACACCTTGCGGTAGTCGAGGCCGCCCCGGCGCAGGTTCCACACCTCCTCGTCGCTCATGTGCTCGACGAGCTTGCGGAGGCGGGGGTCGGGGCCGAAGAAGGGCT
>CAYGCW010000333.1:0-3200 GCA_964348465.1 uncultured Acidimicrobiia bacterium
CGTCGCCGTAGTACTCCAGCATGTGCACGGTGTCCTTGATGGACTCCTGGTAGAAGTCCCCGGCCCTCGTCATCTTCGGGTCGGCAAAGCCCAGCACGTGGCCCCCGAGGCGGTGCATCGCTGCCTCGTGGGCGAGACGGGTCCGCGTCGAAGGCTGGTAGAAGGCGGTCAGCAGGGTCTTGCCGGCCAGCAAGTCGGTGTTTTGGCGGCGGCGGGCGATCGGCTCCAGCTCGTCGGCCACCTCGAAGACGTGCTCGAACTCGGCCCGTTCGAAGCCCTTGAGGGAGAGGATGTCTCTCCCGGCGAAGCTGCGCATGTGGGTCTCCTCCAGTCGCTAATGGTCGGGGGCGGTCGTAGCCGCCACCAGCTCCCGGTGGCGGACGGGGAATCCTTCGGGGGCGTTGAGCACGGCGGCGAGCAGATCCACATCTGCGGACGGGCCGCCCGACGCCGTCACGGTGAACGGGCCGCCCGGACCGGGCGCCGCCACGTGGAAGGCCCGCCCCGGAGCAGCCGCGAACTCGCCGGCATCCAGGTAGAGGCGCGGCTTCACGTGGGCCGGGTCTCCGATCTCGGGACAGAACGTGAGACAGTTGCCACAGTCGTTGCAGAGCTCGGCCAGCACGAAGTACTGCCAGCGGTCCTCGAGCTCGCGCTCGAGGGCGGCCGGGGTGGGGAGGCGGAGCACGGCGTCGTCGGGGCACACCGTGACGCAGAGGTTGCAGGCGACGCACCCCCACATCTGGAGCGGCTTGTCGAGTGCTCTGGGCAGCTTCGAGTTGGCGGCCGCCGTGTAGGGCTCGGCGCCCTCCCCGGCCAGCGATGCCGCGTAGGCGGCCACGGCGTCGCGGAAGCCGGCGCGGCGGGCCGCCTCGTCGCGATCGGCGCGCCACGCGGCGATGTCGGCGCAGCCCGCGGCGCTCATGGCCGCCGCGAGCTTCTTGAGCATCGGCGCCAGCCGCCCGTACCCGCCGGGCTTGAGCAGGTCGGTGCAGATGGTGACCGGGGTGAGGCCCAGCCCCACGGCGTCGGGGAGATTGTCGCGGCCGATCCCGGCCGAGAAGCTCACCGTGACCCCCTCGCCCCTGGTGCCGGTCTTCAGCACCCCGGGCAACGCGTCGGACAGCTCGTCGAGCAGAGCGACGGCCAAGACGTGGAGCGGCGGCCCCGACAGGTACATGCGCTCGTCGGGCATCCAGCGTTTGTGGTTGGCGACGACGAGGGTGTTGGTGAGCTTGACCCCGAAGCGCCGGCCCGCGGCGGCTGCGAACTCAGCCAGGCGGCCGATGAGGTCCACTCCCTCGGCGAACCCGAGGTCCTCCTCGAAGGCGTCCGAGATCAGCACGACATCGTCGTAGCCGAGCCGGCCGTGGACGATGGCGTCGACGGCCTCGTAGCCGAGCAGCGTCGGATTGAGCTTGACGACCACATCGAGGCCGTGACGGGTCATGAGGTGGCGAACGATCGAGTCGATCTCGCCGGGCGGGCAGCCGTGGAAGGTCGACAGGGTGGCGGTACCGGCGATCTCGGGCGGAACCGGCACGTCGGCGGGGAAGGGATCCGGGATCAGCGCCCTGAGGCGGTCGACGACCGGTGCTGCGTCGCGCATCGCGTCGAGGAAGGCGGCCACCGGATCCGAGCGGATCCCGTCGAGGTCGTAACCCACCGATACGTCGAACACGAAGGGCCCGGGGTCGCCGAGGTGCGGCCTCAGCTCGTCCCAGCTCGCCAGGAGGTGCAACGCGATCCAGGCCTTGACGTACTCCTCGAGCGAGGCGGGGATCTTCAACTCCTGGCTCCACTCGATGTTGTAGCCCACCGTCTGCATGTCGATGCAGGGCCTACCGATGACGAGCTCGTCGAGCACCTGCACCGTCTTCAGCTCGAACACCCTGGCGCCGCCGAGGTAGGCGAGCACGATGTTCTGGGCGAGCTGGGTGTGGGGACCGGCGGCGGGGCCGATGGGCGTGGCGGCCGGACGGCCGAGAAACTCGACGGCGAGGTCGACGCCGGCCGCGTCGCGATCGAAGAAACGGGCCGTCGGGAGGTCGAAGATCCGTCCCCGGGTCTCCCACTCCCGAACCACGCGTCCCAGGAGCACGTCGAGACCGTAGGGGGCCAGGTCGGCGCGATGGCCGTCGGACACGGGCGGGGCGCTCATAGCCGGGCGTGGAGGCGCTTCGCCTGCTCGGCGGCTTTGGCCCTCACCTCGGCGGCGTCCACCCGGGTCGCCCGCCCGGCGTCGAGCACGACCTCGCCGTGGACCTCCACCCGCTGCGGACGGATCCCGGGAGTGAACGCGGCATGCCACGGGTCCATCGGCTCGTAGCTCCAGGTGACCACGTCCTCGCGGGCCTCCGGGACCAGCGCCCAGCCGTTGGTGAGCCACGACCAGGCCTCGCCGGGCTCCGCCAGGACGTCGTCCTCCCGATGCCGGGCATAGGCGATCCGGAACTCCTCCAGCATGTCGCCGCCGATGCCATCCGTGCCGAGCACCACCCGGTTCGGGAAACGGGAGGGGCGTGCGTACCCGACGGCGTTGTTCATGTTGGAGCGCGCATTGTGGGCGATGGTCCCCGGGAGGTCGCCTTCCGTGAGGTGGACGCCGTGGGCGAGCAGCCATTCGCTCCGCGCCAGCCGCCGCAACCGGCGGGCCGCACCGCGGTCCACTTCGCCCTCGGCCACGTGGATATGGACCCCGACTCCGAGCTCGGCAGCCAGCTCGGCGGCAGCGGACAAGGTGGCGTCGCTGCACGTGAAGGCAGCGTGGACGCCAACCAGGCCCCGGCCCCCGGCTTTGAGGAAGCGCTCGTTTTCGGCCAGGCCGCGCCGGGCGCCGCCCGGGCCGTGGCGGTCGGTCACGCCGTAGGCGCACACGACCCGCACACCGACTTCGGCGCACGCCGCCGCGATCACGTCCAGGCTTCCCTCGATGGCGTTCGGCGACTCGTGGTGGTCGACGACGGCAGTCGTGCCGGCTTCGAGCGCCTCCAGCGCGCCGAGCATCGCCGACCATCGGATCATCTCGAGGTCGAGGGCCGCGTCGAGGCGCCACCATACGAGTTCGAGGATCTCGCCGAAGTGGCGAGCCGGCCGCGGCGGGGCCGGCATTCCGCGGGCGAGCGTCGAGTACAGGTGGTGATGGCCGCAGACGAGGCCCGGGGTGGTGGCCGTCATCGGCCGGCCGTCCCGGCCAGCAC
>CAYGCW010000334.1:0-3191 GCA_964348465.1 uncultured Acidimicrobiia bacterium
AGGCGGGTGGCAACGGCCGAGGCGCGATGCTCGGCGGCGACGTCGAGATGCCCGCTCTCCCACAGCTCACCGATGTCGTTCATCGCCGGCACGAGCATGGACTCATAGACGCCGGCGGGATCGAGCCCTGCGATCATGGCCGCTTCCACCGTGGCCCATGCGCCCCGCTCGTCGCCGGCGACCAGCCGCGCCTGCAGGCGCGCTTTCCAGTCGACATGGCGCCTGGCGGCGGGGTCGCCGCCGACCTGCTCCTGCTTCAATTCGTCGAGGTCGGCAGGGTCGACCATCCACGACGTCCCCACCTTGCGCGCCGGCAACACGCCCAGCCGGACGTAGCGGTACACGGTCATGTAATGCACGCCGAGATCGGCGGCGGCCTGCTTGAGCGTGAGCGGAGACGGGGTCATGAACGGCCTCCAGGAAAGGCCGACCGCCCGGCGGTCAGGCCGGGCGGCGGCGGGGGGAGGGAGGCGGGGCTCAGGACTCGGTGATCACGCCGCGCAGCCGGGGGAAGTTGACCGGCGCGTGGCGATGGCAGAACTCGGCCTTGTTGTAGCGCGACAGGACCGTCGAGCAGCTGCGGTCGCCGCAAACGCGGCCTTCGTTGTAGGTGCGCGGCCGGCGGGAGCTGGACCCGACCCGGTATGCGCGCAGAGTAGTACTCACTGTGTTGATTCCTCCTGAAGGGCCGAGGACCCTGATCGAAAGCCCCCCGGCCGTTTGGACCGTTCCAAACCTTAGTGCTAAAACGCGGCACTGTCAATCCCGGTTTTTCGCGCAATCCCGGTATTCAGCATCTCAGCGGCCGAGCAGCGCCAAAGGTCGGCCATGACCGGCTGCGGCGTCACTCCTCGCCGGTGCCCGCGGCGGCTTTGCCCGCGATCTCCTCGACGATGTCGGCATTCGCAAGCGTCGTGACGTCGCCGAGTTGGCGCTGCTCGGAGATGTCCTTGAGCAGACGGCGCATGATCTTGCCCGACCGGGTCTTCGGCAGGTCATCGGTGAACACGATGCTCTTGGGCCGGGCGATCTTGCCGATCTTGACCGAGACGTGCTCCCGCAGCTCAGCAATGAGGTCCTTGTCGCCGTCAACACCGGCCCGCAGGGTCACGAAGGCGGCGATGGCTTCGCCGGTGATCTCGTCGCTGCGCCCCACGACCGCCGCCTCGGCCACCACCGGATGGTCGACGAGGGCCGACTCGACCTCCGTGGTGGAGATCCGGTGGCCGCTGACGTTCATCACGTCGTCGACCCTCCCCAGCAGCCAGAAGTACCCGTCCTCGTCACGCTTGGCGCCGTCGCCGGCGAAGTAACGGCCCGGGAAACGGGACCAGTAGGTCTCGACGTAGCGGTCGGGATCGCCGTAGATCGTCCGCAGCATCGACGGCCATGGGCGGTCGAGCACCAGGTAGCCACCGCCGCCCAGCGGCACCGAGTTGCCATCTGTGTCGACGACGTCGGCGGAGGTGCCGGGGAACGGCTGCGTCGCCGAGCCCGGCTTGGTGGCGACGGCTCCCGGGAGCGGCGTGATCATGATCGCCCCCGTCTCGGTCTGCCACCACGTGTCGACGATGGGGCAGTTGCCTCCCCCGATGTGAGCGTGGTACCACATCCAGGCCTGGGGGTTGATCGGCTCGCCGACGGTTCCGAGCAGCCGGAGGCTGGAGAGGTCACGGCCGTCGGGGTATTCCGCGCCCCATTTCATGAAGGCCCTGATGGCGGTGGGCGCGGTGTAGAGGATGGTGACGCCGTACTCCTCGATGATGCGCCACAGGCGATCCTTCTCGGGGAAGTCGGGCGAGCCCTCGTACATCACGCCGGTGGTGCCGTTGGCCAGCGGGCCGTAGACGATGTAGCTGTGGCCGGTCACCCAGCCGATGTCGGCGCCGCACCAGTAGACGTCGTCGGGCTTGATGTCGAAGACGTAGTGATGGGTGGTGGTGATGCCGGTGAGGTAGCCGGCCTGCGTGTGCACGACGCCCTTGGGCTTGGCGGTCGTCCCCGAGGTGTAGAGAATGTAGAGGAGGTCCTCGGCGTCCATCACCGCGGGCTCGCTCTCGGCCACCTCACCGGCAACTGCGTCGTGGTACCACAGGTCCCGGCCTTCCTCCATCGCGACGTCGTTCTCGGCCCGCCTCACGACCACGACGTGCTCGATGCTCGGGCAGCGGGCCAGGGCGACGTCGGCATTGTGCTTGAGCGGCACCACGGACCCCCGCCGCCACGCGCCGTCCTGCGTTATCAGCGCCTTGGCCTCGGCATCGATGATGCGGTCTGCGAGCGCGTCGGAGGAGAACCCCCCGAACACCACGGAGTGGGCGGCGCCGAGGCGGGCGCATGCCAGCATGGCGACCGGCAGCTCCGGGATCATCCCCATGTAGATCGCAACCCGGTCACCTTTGCCGACGCCGAGACCGGCCAGGGCGTTGGCGAACCGGCATACGTCCTCGTAGAGCTCTCGGAAGGTGATGGTCCTGGTGTCTCCCGGCTCCCCGACGAAGTGATATGCGACCTTGTCGCCGATGGTCTCGAGGTGTCGGTCGAGGCAATTGTGGGAGATGTTGAGCTGCCCGTCGGTGAACCACTTGTAGAACGGCGCCTCCGAGTCGTCGAGCACCACGGTGGGCTCACGGAACCAGGAGATGCGCTCGCGCGCCTGGCGCTCCCAGAACCCCAGCCAGTCCCGCTCGGCCTCGTCGTACACGTCCGGACCTGCGTTGGCCCGCGCGGCAAACTCCGGCGATGGTGGGAACACCCGGTCCTCTCGGAAGAGGTTCTCGATGGCGGAGTGCTCGGGCACGACGGATCCTCCCTGTCGATCTCGTGGACGGCGGCGACCGCCAGAGATGTTACCCACCGCGCAGATCGGGCCGCCGGCGCCGTCAGGCCACCGGCGCGGCCTGCGTACGTCGAAGGTGGCACTCACGGGCATCGATTGGCGCGCGAGTCGGGCGCCCGCCACACACGGTGGGGGCGCCCGACTCTCGATTCAAACTCGGATCACTTCCGGCCGCGGCCTCGATTGTCGGCAGCGGACTTGGCGCGTGAGTTGAGCACGAACAGCCCCTCGTCGCTCGAGGTGACCACGACCTTCCCGTCACCGAAGAATGGGTAGTTGCCCCACGTTCCGAAGAAGTCGGTGCGGTCGTCCGCGGGGAACACGTCGAAGAACCCGCGGCTCTTGATCCGAC
>CAYGCW010000335.1:0-3177 GCA_964348465.1 uncultured Acidimicrobiia bacterium
TGGGGCCGGGGAGCAGTGGACATGCTCAACCAGACGGCGGCGATGGCGGCGGTCTTCAAGCGATACCTGGACGGCAGTGCCGCCCCCTTGCCCGGCGACCTCATGTTCCTGGCGGTAGCCGACGAGGAAGCCGGCGGGGCGCTCGGGGCCAAGTGGCTCGTCGAGAACGCCTGGGACGAGGTCGCCTGCGAGTATCAGCTCACCGAGATCGGCGCGCCGCGGCTCCCGTCGCCGGAAGGCCCGGTGCTGCCGGTAACGGTCGCCGAGAAGGGTCCCTTCTGGCGCAAGCTGCACTCCACCGGCATCCCCGGCCACGCCAGCCAGCCGTATGCCCGCAGCAACGCGCTCGTACCCGTCGCCGACGCCATGAGCCGCCTCGCCGCAACTCCCACCACCGCCGAGATCACGCCCGAGTGGGCCGCGTTCGTCACTTCCCTCGGCCTGCCGGACACCGACGTCGCGGACCTGTTGCATCCCGACCGCGTGGAGGCCGCCATCGACCGGCTGGCGCTCGACGATGCCGGCTTCGCCCGCTGGGTCCACGCCTGCACCCACATGACGGTGGCGCCCACGGTGCTCCAGGCGGGCGTGAAGGCGAACGTCATCCCCGACGCCGGCCTGGCCGAGGTCGACGTCCGGGCACTCCCCGGCCAGGACGCCGAGTCGGTGAATGATCACTTCCGCAAGGCCCTCGGGCCCGGGTTGCACGAGGATCTGGAGATCGAGCCGGTGCTGGATCACCCGGCCACCTCGTCGCCCGCGGAGGGGCCTTTGTGGGAGGCGATCGCCGACGCCCACGAGGCCGTCGGCGGTTCCCGGCTGCTCGCTCCGACGCTGATCCCGGTTGCAACCGATGCCCGTTACTTTCGGCCGCGCGGGACGGTCGCCTACGGCGTCGCCCTCTTCGACGACCGGGCCGCCTTCGGTGACCTCCTGGCGATGTTCCACGGCAACGACGAGCGGGTCAGCGAGGAGTCGCTGCGCCTCACCGCAGCGCTCTACGAGCACACGCTGGCGCGTTTCGGCGAGCTAGCGCCAGGAGCGGATGACTAGGCCGGCGCGGGGTTTGGGGACGAAGTAGGTGGTCTTCTGCGGGAACACGACCCGCTCGTCGATCGCCAGCGCGATGGACTGCTCGCTCACCGGCGCGGTGAGGACCACCGCACCATGGGGGTGGTCCTCCAAGCGGGCGAGGGCGTGGGCCGGGTCGGGGTCGTACACGGCTTCGGCCTCCGTGACGCCGAGGAGGGGGTAGAGGATTTCGCGGGCCACGGCGGCGCTGGCTTCCCGAAACGAGCGGGGGAGGCGATCGAGGGTCTCGGGACGAGCGCGCAACCGCACCGATGGGCGGCGATGGCCGGGGCCGGGTACCAGCACCAGGTCGCCGGCGCGTTCCGGCAGGCTGCCGTTCGCCGGCACCGCGTCGAAGGCCGGGCTCACGTCGGCGAGGGGATCCGCAACGTTCGTGAACACCCGGTGGGCGGCTCCGACGAGCAGCCCGCTGCTGCGGGCCGGGGCCACGAACGCCATGATCGCATCCCAGGGGCCTGAGCCGCCCTGAGCGGCCTGGTGGGTGCGCGCCGTCACGTAGCGGTGATGCCCGTCGGCGATCACGACCGGCTCGGACGCCACCGTGGCCGATATCTGCTCGACCCTCTCCGGGTCGTCGACGTCCCAGAGGCGATGGCGGACGCCGTCGGCCGAGAAGTCGAGGCGGAGGGCGCCGTCGACGGCGATGAGCCGGCCGAGACCGGCGGCGGGGCTGAGCACGGTGATCGGGTCGAGGTTGGCGGCCGTCGCCTCGAGCAGGGCGAGCCGGTCGCCACGCGTCTTCGGCATCGTCTCCTCGTGGGGCTGAACGCGAGTCCCCAACTCGACGAGGTCGAGCGCTCCGATCACGCCGCGGGCGGCCATGGGCGTTCCATCCGGTGCCCGATATGCCATCTCGTAGACGTAGTAGCGGTCGGCAGGGTCGATCTGCAGGTCTCCGCTCCGGAGCCACTCCCGGAGGAGTTCTCCGGCCCGCTGGTAGCGTTCCTCGCCACCGTCGGGCAGCAGCAGGCGCACGACGTTGTGGGGCGAGGCCTCCAGGTACCGTTCCCGGGCGGCGTCGTCGATGACGTCGTAGGGCGGCGAGGTCGCCGCGCCGGGGTCGGGGACGCGCTCGGGATCGAACAAGAGGCCGCGGAATGGAGCAAGCATGGCGGGCGGAGTTGTAGCCGGGTCGCCACCCGTACACAAGGTGGGGAACGTCGTCTGCGACCTCGACGGTGTCCTGTACCTGGGTGACGACCCGATTCCCGGGGCCGGTGCGGCCCTCGGTGCCCTGGAGCAGGCCGGGTGGAGAATCGTGCTGGTCACCAACAACTCCACCAAGGCCCAGCGCGACATCGCCACCCGCGTGGCCCGTATCACGGGGTACGAGCCCGACCCCGGCCGCGTGCTGGGATCGGGGCTGGCGGCGGCCCGGATGCTCGGCACCGGCCCGGCGTTCGTGGTGGGGGAGCGGGGGCTCGCCGCGACCCTGCTCGAGGAAGGCGTCGCCGTCACGGAGGCGTGGCGGGAGGCGGCCGCGGTGGTGGTGGGCCTCGACCGCGACTTCGCCTACCCGCGGCTGCGGGATGCCGTCTTCGCGGTGCGGGGAGGCGCCCGGTTCGTCGCCACCAACCTCGACCCGACGTACCCGACGCCGGAAGGCATGTGGCCGGGGGGCGGCTCGATGGCGGCCGCCATCGCAACTGCGGCCGGC
Source organism: uncultured Acidimicrobiia bacterium (assembly GCA_964348465.1). GTDB lineage: Bacteria > Actinomycetota > Acidimicrobiia > Spongiisociales > JAOTWH01 > CAYGCW01. The sequence continues at coordinate 2,750 of CAYGCW010000335.1, forward strand.
GTGGAGCCGGAGGTGGCGGGGAAGCCATACTCGCCGATGCGGGCGCTGATCCGGGACCGCCTGGGCCCGGGGCCGACGTGGGCCGTCGGCGACCGGGCCGACACCGACCTGGAGATGGGTCGCCTCGAGGGCTGGAGCCGGGTGCTCGTGCTCAGCGGCGCCACTGCGGACGCCTCCGGCCTGGAGGGCGACCACTTTCCCGAGCTGGTCCTCGCCTCCATCGCCGACCTCCCCGCCTTGCTGGGCTCCCCCCCCGGGTAGGCGGGTGAGCGGCGCACGATCCTCCGCCGCGTGTCTGGGGAGGGCTCCTACAGCCTCCCGAACGGGTCCGCCAGCGTGACGGTCTGCCGCTCGGAGGTGCGGCGGAGCAGGAGGATCCGCAGCGGGAGGGTGATGGCGACTCCGGCGAGGAAACCGAACACGTGGGC
>CAYGCW010000336.1:0-1112 GCA_964348465.1 uncultured Acidimicrobiia bacterium
GGGCTTCACTTCAGGCCGCGCCCCGGACCGGTGGCCGTTCCCCACGGCGATCCCATCCACAAGGTCACGATCATCCCCCGTGGCCGCGCCGGCGGGTACACCCTGGCGCTGCCGCTGGAGGACCGTTACTACGAGCGTCGCAGCGAGCTGGTGGACCAGCTCGCCTACGCCCTGGGCGGCCGCACCGCGGAGGAGCTGGTGTTCGGCGACCCCTCCACCGGCGCCTCGAACGACATCGAGAAGGCCACCAACCTGGCTCGCAAGATGGTCATGGAGTACGGCATGAGCGACCGCCTCGGCCCGATGCGCTACGGCAAGCCGGATGGGGAAGTGTTCCTCGGTCGCGACTACGCCCGCCAGCAGGACTACTCCGACGAGATCGCGTCGCGGATCGACGAAGAGGTGCGCTACCTCATCAACCAGGCTCACGACGAGGCACGCGAGATCCTGACCGCCCACCGCGAGGCGCTCGAACGTCTCGCCGACGCCCTCATCGAGAGGGAGACGCTCGACGCCGCCGAGGTCAAGGAGATCCTGAGCGACGTGCCCAAGTGGGAGCACGACGAGAGCGGCTCGATGCGCATCAGGCCCCCCGGTGTCGAGGTACGCGACCGCATCGCGGCGGTGCAGCGCGACGCCGGCCATCCCTGAGCGGCCCGTGACGGCTGCGGCGCCGCACCCGGCCCGCAGCGTCGAGTGGCGAGTCGGCGGGGATCGCATGCTGAGGGCCGGCGGGCGACCGCTCGTCATGGGCATCCTCAACGTCACGCCGGACTCCTTCTCGGACGGAGGACTCCACGCGGACGCCTCCGGCGCCGTCGCCCACGGGCGGGCGATGTGGGATGCCGGCGCCGACGTCGTCGACGTCGGGGGCGAGTCGACCCGGCCCGGGGCGGCCGAGGTGGGCGCCGCCGAAGAGGCGCGCCGGGTGGTGCCGGTCGTCGCCGCCCTGGCCGCTGCGGGGGTGGTGGTCTCTGTCGACACCGCCAAGGCGTCGGTGGCCCGGGACGCCCTGGCGGCCGGTGCCGTGGTCGTCAACGACGTGAGCGCGCTGGGCGATCCGGAGATGGCGGGCGTCGTGGCGGCCGCTGGAGCGGGCTTGGTGCTCATGC
>CAYGCW010000336.1:1182-3176 GCA_964348465.1 uncultured Acidimicrobiia bacterium
GGCTTCGGCAAGACGGTGGAGCACAACCTCGAGCTGCTCGGGAACCTGGACGCGCTCGTCGCCACTGGCTACCGGGTGCTGGTGGGGGCATCCCGGAAGTCGTTCCTGTCCCGGTTGCTGGGCACGCTCTCGGTTCCTGACCGCGACGAGGCCACCGCCGTCGTCTCGGCGCTCGCCGCCGCGGCCGGCGTTGCGGTGCTCCGGGTCCACGATGTGGAACGCACGGTCAGGGCGACGGCCCTGGCAGCCGCTATCGTGCGGCGGCGACTGGAGGCCGAAACGCCGTGACGGGCCTGGAACCTAGGGACTTCCGGTGGGTGATCGCCGGCAAGCTGGCCGTGTCCGAGCGCATCGGCGGCTACGGCTTCCAGCACCGCCGGGTCCGCCGCACCGAGGAGATCGCCTGGATCAAGTCGGCGGGCGTCACCGCCGTGCTCTCCTTGCTGTCCGGCGGCCAGAACATCGCCTCGTACGAGGCGGACGGCCTCGCAACGTACGAAGTGCCACTGGCCGGTGAGATCACCCGCGAGGTCGTGGAGCGGGTCATGGAGACGATCGGGCACGTCCTGTCCGACCCCGCGGCGGTGCTCCTCGTCCACCGGGACACCGTCGACGACACCGTCGCCGGGCTGCTCGGGGGCTACCTGGTGTACTCAGGGTTGATCGACGATCCCATCGTGGCCACCTCGGTGATCCAGGAGATCCTCGGTCGCCCGCTCGGGCCGGAGGGCCGCCGGCTGATTCCGGAGCAGGCCCCCTCCTGAGCCTCGGGCCCGAATCGGTCGAAGAGGCCGTGATCGGCCTCGGCTCCAACCTCGGCGACCGTCTCGCTCACATGAGGCTCGCCGTTCGCCGTATCGCCGACCTCGGCCGGCTGCGAGCGGTGTCGTCGCTCTACGAGACGGCACCCGTCGGAGGTCCCGCGCAAGGCCCCTATCTCAACGCAGTCGTGGCGGTGGGGACCTCGGTGGAGCCGAGGGCGGTGCTCGATCACCTGCTCGCCGTCGAGGCGCTCGCCGGGCGGGTGCGCCGTGCCCGCTGGGGCCCGCGCACCCTCGACCTCGACCTGTTGCTGCACGGGGAGCGGATGGTCGACGAACCGGGCCTGCGGGTGCCGCACCCCGGTCTCACCAGCCGGCGCTTCGTCCTGGCGCCGCTGCTCGAGGTGCGGCCCGCTGCCGCCCTTCCCGACGGTACGCCGCTGGCGCCGTTCCTGCAGCAGGTGGCAGGCCAGGAGGCCGCAGTCGTCGCCCGGCCGGGCTGGGCGGGCTGAGCCGCAGCCGGGCCGACCGCTAGCATCTCGCCCCGTCCGGTACCCCGCGAGGACCGGAACGGAGGTGGTGATGCGCATCGTCGTCGTCGGGCCCGGCCGGGCCGGGATGGCGCTGGCCTTGGCCGTGCGCTCCGCCGGGGGCGAGGTCGCCGGCGTGCTGGCTCGCAGGCCGGCCGCCTCCGCCGCAGCCGCAGCCGCCCTGGACAGCGTGGCCCTCGAGTGGGACGAGCCGCTGCCGGCTGCCCAGCGCCTGGTCGTGGCGGTGCGCGATGACGCCATCGCCGAGGTTGCCGCACGGCTGGCTGGCAACGCCGGCGGGGTCGAGGCCGCGGTCCACCTCTCCGGCCTCACTCCCGTCGGCCACTTGGCACCCCTTGCCGCCGCCGACCGCCTGGCGCTCGGGTCGTTCCACCCGCTGCAGACGCTGCCGACCCCACAAGCCGGGGCGGCCCGGCTGGCGGGTGCCTGGGTCGCCGTCACCACCGAAGACCCGCTCCTGCGGGAGCGGCTCGATGGGCTGGCGGCGGACCTCGGGGCGCATCCCTTCGACCTCGCCGACGCCGCCAAGCCCCTCTACCACGCCGCTGCCGCGGCCGCCGCCAACTACCCGCTGGCCGCGCTGGCCATGGCGCAGGCGCTGTTCGCCGCCGCCGGCGTCCCGTTCGCCGCCGCCCGGCCGCTGGTGGAGGCGGTCGTCGCCAACGCCTTCGAGCTCGGCCCG
>CAYGCW010000337.1:0-3158 GCA_964348465.1 uncultured Acidimicrobiia bacterium
CGCTCGCCTGTCACCAACCACGTACCGCGCCAGCCCGGCTGCTGGGCGCCGCGCCAGATCGGGTCGGGCAGTTGGCGGGGCGTTCGGTGCCCGGCTTGGGACTACCAGAGGCTCCCGGCGCTGATGGTCAGGTTCTCCATCGTGATGCCGAGGGCTTCGTCGCGGCACAGGAATAGGGCGAGGGCACCTATCTCTGAAGGGTCCACCAGGCGGCCCTGGGGGTTGGCGGCCCTCACGTCGGCGATGTACTCGGCGCCGGTGCGGTCCTCCTGCTTCTCGGCGATGTCCCCCATCCAGTCGCGGCCGAAGTCCGTGTTCACCCAGGTGGGGCTGATCGCGTTGCAGGTGACCCCGTGAGGGGCCCCCTCGAGAGCGACGGCTCGGGTGAGGCCGACCACGCCTGCCTTGGACGCGCAGTACGCGCCCGAAGTCGGAGCTCCTACCGATGCCGCCGTCGACGCGATGTTGACGATCCGCCCCCAGCCCCGCCCGATCATGCCGGGCAGCGCCCGCTTGATCGTCCGGTAGGTGCCGTTGAGGTTGACATCGATGACCTTGTGCCACAGCGGGTCGGGGTGACCGGACATCGGCTGCTCGGCCGTGATGCCGGCGGCATTCGCCAGGATGTCCACCGGACCCAGCTCTCTCTCGGTGACGGCGAAGAACTCGTCCACCGACGCGTCTTCGGTGACGTCGAGCCCCGTCGCCACCACCCCCACCCCGTGGGCGCGTAGCTCGTCGGCGGTGGCATCGAGCTGCTCCCGGCCGGGCAGGTAGACCAGCTCGCCGTCGGCCGTGCGGTCGGCAGCGCTCGCGAGCAGCGACCCGATCGCCACCTCGGCGCCCGCAGCTGCGAACGCACGCGCCATGGCCCTGCCCATGCCAGACGCGCCGCCGGTGACCATCGCCACCCTTCCCACCAGGAATCGCTCGCTCATGGTCTCCTCTAGTACGGGGCGTCCACGTCGCCCAGCTCCACGTACACGGATTTGAGCTGGGTGTAGTGCTCGATGGCCGCGAGGCTGTTCTCCCGCCCGATGCCGGACTGCTTGTAGCCGCCGAACGGCATCTCGATCGGCGTGATGTTGTAGTTGTTGACCCAGATCGTGCCGGCTTCGAGGCGGGCCACGACCCGGTGGGCCCGCTGGACGTCGCGCGTGAACACCCCGGCTGCCAGTCCGTACGGCGTCGCGTTGGCGCGGGCCACGACCTCGTCTTCCCCTTCGAACCGCAGCACCGACATCACCGGGCCGAAGATCTCGTCGGTGCAGATCGCCATGTCGTCGGTGACGTCGGCGAACACCGTCGGCTCGACGAAGAAGCCGTCTGCCAGCGCCGGGTCGGCAGGCCGTCCGCCACCGGTGATCAGCCGGGCGCCCGCCTCCCTGCCGGCTTCGATGTAGCCGAGGACTTTGGCCAGGTGCCCCTCCGAGATCAGCGCCCCGACGTGGGTGGCCGGATCCATGGGGTCTCCGATCTTCCTCTTCTCGGTGCGCACCACCAACCGCTCGAGGAACTCGTCGTACACGGGCTGCTGGACGTAGACCCGTGTCCCGTTGGAGCAGATCTCGCCCTGCGTGTAGAAGTTCGCAAGCAGTGCCGCCCCGACCGCGTTGTCGAGGTCGGCGTCGGCGAAGACGATCAGCGGCGACTTGCCGCCCAGCTCCAGCGTGACGTGCTTGAGCGTCCCCGCCGCCGCCGCCATCACGGCCCGGCCGGTCGACACCTCTCCCGTCAGCGAGACCTTGGCGATGCCGGGGTGGGTGGTGAGCAGCTCGCCGGTGCGGGCGTCGCCCTGGCACACGTTGAACACCCCGTCGGGGACGCCGGCCTCCGTGTAGATCTCGGCGAGTTTCGGCGCCGTGAGCGGAGTCAGCTCGGCCGGCTTGTACACCATGGCATTCCCGCAGGCCAGCGCCGGGCCCGACTTCCAGCAAGCGATCTGGATCGGGTAGTTCCACGCTCCGATCCCGGCGACGACACCGAGCGGTTCACGGCGGGTGTAGGCGAATGCGGTCGGCCCCAGGTCGTAGTGGTCTCCGCGTAGAGACGCCGCCACCCCGGCGAAGTACTCGATGGCGTCGGCGCCGCTGAGCACGTCCACCTCGATGGCCTCGGCGATCGGCTTGCCGGTGTCTGCCACCTCGAGGCGGGCCAGCTCCTCGTTTCGCTCGCGCAGGAGCGCTACCGCCCGGTTGAGGACTCGGCCTCGCTCGGCGCCGGTCATCGCCGACCACTCCTCGAACCCGGCCCGCGCCGACTCCACGGCGGCCTCAACCTCGGCGGCTCCGGCCTGCTCGACCATGCACAGCGTCTCCCCGGTCGCCGGGTTCACGGTTGCGAACGTCTCCCCCAGCTCGGAGGCGACGTATCGCCCCCCGATGTAGCTGCGCGCCGGATCCATCGGGCGACTATATCGGAGAGGGGCCGGGCACGACCCGCCCACGGTGGCCACCCCGCGAGAGAGCTGCTCGCCGCCCGCGCTCTCGGTGGTTGGTGTAGGTTTCCTCCAGGAGTAGCGGTGCGCCGCAGGGCCGCGATCGAGAGCCGGCCGGCGTGAGCGCACCGGGAAGGGCGAGACGAAGGAGGAATGGTGATCACACGCAGATTTTGGCTGCTCGCTGCCGTGGTATCGCTTGCGGCTGCGCTGCTGCCCACCCCCGTCCTGGCCGGAGGCCACGGGTTCCTGACCGGCGATGCGCCGCTCATCACGGTGACCGTACCCGACGGCACGGCGCAGGCGATCATCAGCGTCGGCGAGGTCGTCGACGGCACGATGTTCGAGGGCATCCCCGACGGCGTCGGGCTCGTGCCGGACGAGGACGGGCACCCGGACTCGAAGGGCCGGCGTGGCAAGCGGCCGGCCACCGTGGACGTCTACGTCGCCCACGAGCAGTCGACCGTGCCGTTCCGGAGCCAGCGTGATTTCGTCGACGCGTCCGTGACCAGGTGGACGCTGGACACCCGCACCGGGCGGGTGCTCAGCGCCGAGGTGGCGATCTCGTCGGACAACGGCTACCTGCGGTTCTGCTCCGCATCGGTGGCCACGCCCGCCGACGGCTTCGACACGCACGTGTTCTTCGCCAACGAGGAGACCAACGACATCGTGCCGGTGCCCGCCGGGGCCCCGTACGGGGCCGATCCGGCGACGGCGCCCG
>CAYGCW010000338.1:0-1660 GCA_964348465.1 uncultured Acidimicrobiia bacterium
TGGAACGCGTGGACGGTGCCCACCCGCAGCCCGTGGCGGTGCCGGACCTCGAACGGGAACGACTGCACGACCATGTCCCACATGGCGTCGGCCTGGGCCCGGAACGGGCTCACCAGCCCGACCGACTCGGCGCCGGCGGCGATGGCGGCCTCGACCTGGCGGCGGCCCTCGGCGACCTCTGCCTCGTTGACGCCGCGCTCGTTGCGGCTCCCGGCGACCCCGACCTTGCGGATGGCGTCGCGGGACTCGTGGGCGGGGTGCTGGGTCATCAGTTTGAGCCGGGCGTCGTAGAAGCGCTGGTCGGAGAAGCCGATGATGTGGGGAACCGAGCGGAAGTGCTCCTGCAGCCGGGTTACGCCGGCGGCGGACGTGGCAGCGTCGAAGAGGCTGTTGCGGCGGATGTCGAGCAGCCGGGCGGTGCCGTCGCCCAGCCGCCGGTCGGCGGCTGCTGCCCGCATGGCGTCGTCGCCGACGAAGGAGACATGGCGGAGCTGGCGAGGATCGCCGACTACAACGGCCCGCCGGGCGCGGGCCAGGGCCGGGGCGGCCCGCATCTGGTCGATCTGGGAGGCCTCGTCGAAGATCACCACGTCGAAGGCGCCCGGCTCGACGGGGAGCGTGTCGTCGATGTCTTTGAGCGTGCCGAGCCAGAGCGGGAGTACGTCGAGGAACTGGCTGCTGCGAAGGCCGCGCAGCACCTGGCGGCGCCGGACCCGGCCGGCCCGCAGCGCCGCCGCCAGGGCGGCCACCGCCCGGTTGCTCTCGCGCCGGGAACTCTCCCGGGCCCGGCGGCGGGCTTCGGCGACGCGGCCCTGCTCCTGGCGCCACTGCTCCTCGGCGGCGGCCAGCTCGTCCCATTCGTCGTCGAGGGTCAGCCCCCCGCCGGCGAGGGCGCGGCGGACGGCCGCCTCCGCTTCGGCGAGCGCCACGAGGTCCTCCAGGTCTCCCGGGGTGGCGGCGGCGTCGAGCCCGAGGTGGCGCCGCAGCCGGCCCTCGGCCCGGCGCGCCCTCCAGCGACCGAACAACCCGGCCGGGTCGGTGGCCCGGTCGAGCAGTGCCCGGGCGCGGGCGGCGTCGAACCCGGCGTCGAGCACGCGGGGTGCCATCAGGCCGACGCTGGCGAGCCGCTCCCGGGCCGCGAGGCCGGCGACGAACGCCTGCTCGCGGCGCAGCCCGTCCTCGATGCGCTCCTCAGCGCGCCGGCGGCGCCGCGCCGCCTGGTCGCGCCGGCCGGTGAGGCGCTCCAACTCGCCGCGCGGGTAAGGTGTCGCCATGCCGCTCGCCAGGTCGTCGGCGACCCGCCGCCGGTCGTCGTAATCGCCGAAGCGGATGAAGCGGGGACCGGGATGGCGCTGGAGCAGATCGGCGATGACGTCGGTGGCGTAGTCGGACTGCGTGGCGACCAGCACGGAGCGTCCGGCAGCGATCAGGTCGGTGGCGAGGGCCGCCACGAGGTGGCTCTTGCCGGTGCCGGGCGGCCCTGAGACCACGGTGACCGGATCGGATCGCGCCCGGAGCAGGGCAGCGCGCTGCGCCCGGTTGAGCGGCAGCACGGAGGCGACCTCCCCCTGGTCCTCGGAGGGCGGCGGAGCCGCCTTCACCGTGCGGCTGCCGGCCTGCGGAGGCGGCCGTGCGGCCTAGGCCCGACCGGATCCTCGAC
>CAYGCW010000338.1:1670-3110 GCA_964348465.1 uncultured Acidimicrobiia bacterium
GGGCGGCGGAGCCGCGGGTTCGTCGGGGCCGTAGATGGCGTCGAGGGCGGTGCCGGTGAGGTCGGCCAGTGCCCAGGTGCGGAGCGCCCCGGCGATGCTGGGGGCGTCGACGTCCCGTCCCAGGTAGGCCCCCATGGCGGTGCAGAGCCAGAGCCGGTCCGGGTCGTCGACGCGGCGCGGATGCCGGTCGGGCGGGAGCGAGGGCGGCAGCTCGAGCCCGGCCGGGGCGAGCAGGGTGGCGACCCAATCGCGCAGCAGGGTCGTCGTGGTGGGCGCATCGGCGCCGTCTGCGGCGCTGGCATGGACGAGCCGTTCCAGCCCTTCCTCGATGGCGTCGCGATCGCCAAGATCGAGCAGATGCGAGGCCGGCTCCAGGTCGGAGGTGATGCGCAGCAGGAAGCGGCCGTCCCGGAGCGGTTCGGCCCGGGCGGCGCCGCTGGCGAGCGGCACGAAGACGTTCTGCGTGCCGCGGTCGATCCGGGCTTTGCCGACCAGGAACAGCCACCCCACCCGCAAGAGGTGCTCGCCCGGATGGAGCTCCTCCAGCTCGACCAGCTCGGCGAGGCCGGGTTCCGAGACCTCCCAGGTCGGCGGGTCGGTGGTAACGACGGCCACCGCCCGGGGGTCGATGTGGGCGAACTTGCGGGTGCTCACCGTCCACGGCGACGGCGCCCCCACGGGCGCCAGGTCGGCGAGGTAGTCCATCACCGCCGAGAGCTGGGCCCGCGCCTCCATGCCAGGCGATGCTAGGGACCGTCCTGGTCGCGGACCGCCTCTGCCGGCCGCACGGCCGCTACGCGGCGAGCCGGTGTCGCCCCGCCCGCCGGCGGCCTACGCGTCTCCGCGGTGGGTGATGTTGCCGACGCCGCTCACCGAGCTGGTGACGCGCGGTGAGCCGAAGTATTCGATGTCCCCCACCCCGGTCACGCGGGCGTCGAGGGTGTCGGTGGCCCACACCGTCGCCGAGCCCAGGCCGGACGTGCGCACGGTCGCGTGCCCGCTCTCCAGGTCTCTGCCTTCGTAGGAGCCGGCGCCGGGGATGCTCACGTCCTGAGCAACCACCTTGCCGGCAACCACGACGGCACCGGCGCCGGTGATCTCGACGTCGAGGTCCTCGGCTGCGAGGCGCCCGATCGCGATCTCACCCGCACCGGACAGCACGACCGAGAATGCCTTCGCGTCGCACTCGCCCAGCTCGAAACGGCCGGCCCCACTGAGGGTCACGCCCGTCACGTGGCGCGCTGTCACGCGGTACACGACGGAATCGGTCGGCTCGATGTCGATGCCGGGTTCCGTGGCGATCTCCAGGGTCCGGCCGTCAACATCGGTGTCGATGTAGGTGAGGAGGTTGTCGTCGGTCTCGACCGTCAGCGAGGCGCTCTCCCCCTCGGTGACGATCACCGCGCCCTCACCCGCCAGGATGATGCGCTCGAAATCGGC
>CAYGCW010000339.1:0-3055 GCA_964348465.1 uncultured Acidimicrobiia bacterium
CCCCGCGGCTACCCTCGCCCGATGCTCGTCGCCGCCGCGCAGACGGCCCCCGTGTGGGGCGACCCGGACGCCACCACGGACGTGGTCGTCGACTGGATCGGCCGGGCCGCCGACGCCGGGGCGCAGCTCGTCGCGTTCGGCGAGACGTTCCTGAGCGGATACGCGTTCTGGGTGGCCCGCACCGACGGCGCCCGCTTCGACGCCGCCGACCAGAAGGAGGCGTACGCCCACTACCTGGCCGGCGCCGTCGACCTCGACGGGCCGCAGCTCGCCGCGGTGGCCGAGGCGGCGTCCGATGCCGGCGTGTTCACGTACCTCGGCGTGACCGAGCGGTCGGCCTCGCGGGGAACCGTGTACGCCACGTATGCGGCCATCGATCCCGAGGCCGGCATCGTCGGCGCCCATCGGAAGCTCATGCCCACCTACGAGGAGCGGATGGTGTGGGGCGCCGGCGACGGCCACGGCCTGCGCGCCCACCGGGTCGGGGACACCGTGGTCGGAGCGCTCAACTGCTGGGAGAACTGGGTGCCCACCGTCCGCCACGTCCTCTACGCGCAAGGCATCGACCTGCACGTCGCGGCCTGGCCGGGTTCGGTCGGCCTCACCCGGGACATCACGCGTTTCATCGCCAGGGAGGGCCGCTGCTACGTGCTGTCGGCGGGCGCCCTGCTGGCGCGGGCCGCCGTCCCGGACGGCTTCCCGTTGAAGGACGCCGCGTTCGGCGCCGACGACCTGATCTACGACGGCGGGTCGGCGGTGGCGGCCCCCGACGGCTCCTGGGTGGTCGAGCCCGTATCCGGCGACGAGCGGTTGGTGACCGCCGAGATCGACCTCGCCCGGGTACGCGGCGAGCGCCAGAACTTCGACCCGGCCGGCCACTACTTCCGCGCCGACGTCATCGACGTGCGCGTCGACCGCCGCCGCCGGGAGCCCACCCGCTTCCAGGACTGAGCGCGGCCCGGCTCAGCCCTCGGGCAGGGGCACGGCGTGGACCAGCGCGATCTTCCAGTCGCCGCCGGTCCTCCGAAACACCACCGTCATCGGGGCGTGGATCGACTGCGGCTCGCCGCCGACGCGGTAGGTCTGGTCCGCCATCAGCGTGACGACGCCGGTGTCGCCGTAGTCCGCGGTGTGGAAGTCGGACAGCACCGACTTCACGTCTGAGATGCCCATCTCGCCGAGCATGGCGAAGTAGTCGTTGAGCGTGTCCTTGCCGCGCAGCCAGCGCCGCGATATCTCGTCGACCCCCTGGACGTCGTCGGCGAACAGGTCCCTCATGCCGTCGAGGTCGAGGGCGTCGAAGCGATCGAAGAGATCCACGACGCGCCGTTCCAGCTCCGTACCCATGATCCCCTCCCTTCCGCCGGTCCTCCGTGCCGGCACGCGCGGATCATATGCCGAGGCGCACGGCGTGCCTAGATGGGAATCAGTCTCCGGACGGGATGCGCTCCACCCCGACCATGCGGTCGATCAGCATGTTCTGGAACCGGTGGAGCGGCTCCTCGAAGCGGTAGCACATGCGGCCGCCCGGGAAGCCGGGCGTGGCGATCCCGACTTGGACTCGCTCGACGATGTCGACGTCCTCCAGGTTGACCTCGTCCCAGAACTCGGCGAGGCGCTCCAGGGCCGGCCCGCTCCGAGGCGACTCCATCGTGCTGGGATGGGTGAGCAGGTACGTCCGTTCCGACGTGTGCCGGGGCCCGGCCGGCTCGAGGATCATCAGGAACGCGTGGTTGGGCAGCACGGCGAACGCCACGTTCGGGAACACCAGCATGAACCTCCCCGAGTCGAGGTCGGAGCCGGTCACGCCGGCGTGGGCGGGCAGGTCGAGCCACACCGGGTTCTCCTCCCGGCTGACGGGAGAGGTCGTCATCCCCGTGTACATGCCGGGTCCCTGGAAGCGGTGGTGGTCCTGCATGCGCGACACCTTCACCAACTCGGGATGGACCCACGGCAGGTGGTAGTACTCCATGAAGTTCTCCGCGATCAGCTTCCAGTTGGCGTCGATCTCGTACCTGCGGGTGGCCTGCACCTGCCACCCGTCCAGCCCGTATCCCGCCAGCCGGGCCGGCAGGTCGCCGAGCCAGCTCGCCAGGTCCGGCACGTCGTCGGAGAGGCAGGCGAACACCACGCCGCCGAAGTTCTCCACCCGCACCGGGATCAGCCCGTAGTCGGCGCGGTCGAAGGCCTTCACCCCGCTCATGTCGAAGAGATGCTGCTGGTCGTCGGGGATCTCGGAGCCTTCGAACAGCGGAGTGCCGATGCACGTGCCGTCGAGGGCGTATGCCCAGGCGTGGTACGGGCAGCGGATGCGCTTGCCGACGTCGCCGTCTTCGACCACGAGCTGGCTGCCGCGGTGCCGGCAGACGTTGAGGAACCCCCGCAGCCCGCCGTCGAAGTCCCTGGCGATCAGGATCGACCGGCCCGCCACGAGGCGGACGAGCACCTGGCCGGGTCCATCGAGCTCCTGCGCCATCGCCACCGCCACCCAGGAGCGGGCCCACACCCGTTCCATCTCGACGGCGAAGAAGTCGTCGGCGTGATAGGCGGCCGGGAGGAGGGTGGTGGCGGCCTCCACGGGGAGGCGGGTGGCGGCGTACGTGTCTTCGGACAGGTAGTCCATCTCGGCGCTCCCGCACCGACCCCCGGGCCGGCGCTCGTCGCTAGGGTTGCCGAACCCTAACGGACCCAGCCGCCCCGCCGCAGGAGACGGCCCGCATGCCCAGCCGCTCGCCCCGTTACTCGGCGCTCGCCCTGCTGCGACGCGGCGCCACCGGCAAGCAGTGGCCCAAGGTGTGGCGCCGTCACGACCTCGCTCCCAGCTACGACGTCGTGATCGTCGGCGGCGGCGTCCACGGCTTGGCCACGGCCTACTACCTCGCCCGCAACCACGGCATCAGCAACGTGGCCGTGATGGAGAAGGCGTACATCGGCGGCGGCGGGTCGGGCCGCAACACCGCCATCGTCCGCTCCAACTACCTGACGCCCGAGGGCTCGGCGTTCTACGACCGCTCGGTGAAGCTCTACGAGGGACTGGCCGAGGACCTCAACTTCA
>CAYGCW010000340.1:0-3047 GCA_964348465.1 uncultured Acidimicrobiia bacterium
GTCGCTACGGCGACTTCATCGACATCGCCGCCGCCATCACCGGCCGGGCGCCGGCTGCCGGACTCCACCTCGACGGCGAACGACGCGCCACCGTCGTGTTCGCCCTCGGCGGGCTGCCGGAGCGGCTGCTCTCCACGGATGTGGTCTATCCCGTCCTGGGCCATCTCGTCGGTGCCAGGTCAGGCCAGAGGGTCCCTGCCCTCGACGGTCTCCCCGTGCCCACCGGCGAGGACCGTCTCAAGGCGCTCGGGGCGGCCGCCGCGTCGTCGGGGACCGTCGGTCTGTTTCACGCCGTGGGGATCACGCCCGAGGCGCCGACGCTGGCCGCCGCGCTGCAAGGTGGCGAGCCGGAGGAGACGATCGAGGTCACGGTGGCGCTGCTCGCCGCCGCCCGGGACTCGCTGAGCACGGCTGCCGGGCCCGAGCTGACTGCGGTGTGCCTCGGCACGCCGCACTACTCGGCCGCCGAGTTGGTTCGGCTCGCCGAGCTCTTGGACGGGCGCCGCCCCCGGATCGATCTATACGTGTCGACCGGCCGGGACGTGCTGGCGACGGCGACGGCCGCCGCCGGCGCGCTCGCGGAGGCGGGGGTGCTGCTCGTCACCGACACCTGCACCTACCTGGCGCCCCTGCTCGGACCGAGCCGGGGCACGGTGATGACCGACTCCGCCAAGTGGGCCTACTACGCCCCGAGCAACCTGGGAGTGGACGTCGTCTTCGGCAGCACCGCGGAGTGCGTCGAATCGGCGGTCGCGGGCGAGGTCCGGCGCGACCCGGAGCTGTGGGCCGGTGCCTGACGGCGTTGCGCTCGTGGCAGGGGCGGCCTCCGGCCCGGTGCTGGCGCTCGACGAGCCTCTCAGCTTCTGGGGCGGGCTCGACCCGGCCACGGGGGCCATCACCGACCGCCGCCACCCCCAGCACGGCCTGGTCGTCACCGGGAGCGTGCTGGTGATGCCGCACGGGCGCGGATCCAGCTCGGCGAGCAGCGTACTCGCCGAGGCCATCCGATCCGGTACCGCACCGGCGGCGATCGTGCTCGGCGCGTCCGATGCCATCGTCGCCTTGGGCGCGCTCGTGGCCGCCGAGCTGTACGGGACGATCTGCCCGGTGGTGGTGGTCGCCGATGGCTATGAGCAGGTCGCCGCCGCCGGCCGGGCCTCGGTCGCGCCGAGCGGGACGGTCGGCGTCGACGCCAGTTAGCCTTCCCGGTTGATGGGCCGGCTGCCGGGGGCGGCGCCGCCTTCAGGCCCTGGCGGCAGGTACCGTGACGGGCGACGATTGATGCATGTCTGAGAGGAGAAGCTCGTGAAGGTTGCGGACGTGATGTCGACCGACCTGGTCACCGTGACCCCGCAGACGTCGCTCAAGGATGCGGCGACCCGCATGCTGCAGACCGGCGTGAGCGGCCTGCCCGTCGTGGACGGCGAGGGGCGGCTGGTCGGGATCGTCACCGAGGCGGACTTCGTGGATCAGGAGGCCAGCCACGACTGGGCGGCCCGGTTCCGGCTCCTCGATCCGCTCTTCGGGCGGGGCCCGGAGGCACTGCGCGACGCCCACGTGGTCGCGGACGTCATGACGGAGGCGCTGGTGACGGTCGAGCCGACGACGCGGGTCGCCAGGGCGGCCCGCCTCATGGTCGAACGGGGCGTGAAGCGGCTTCCCGTGGTCGACGACGGCGGCCGGCTGGTGGGGATCATCAGCCGGGCCGACGTCATGCGGGTCTTTGCCCGCTCCGACGAAGACATCGCCGGAGACATCGCGGAGCTGCTCGAGCGCAGGCTGCTCCCGATCGACCCCGAAGACGTCGGCGTCACCGTGGCCGCGGGCATCGTGACCCTCCGCGGGGAGGTCGAGGCACGTGTCGACGCGCTGGTGCTGGCCGACGTCGTGTCCCGCATGGACGGGGTCGTGCGGGTCGACAGCGAGCTCGACTGGGAGGTCGACACGCGGATCCCGGAGCAGCGATTCCCGGGCTATTCCCAGGAGGGCAAGGAGGAGTAGGGGGGTGCGCATACTCGATGGGCCCGGCACCCGGGCCGCCCTGCCGATGTCTGCGGCGATCGGTGCGATGGAGGCTGCGTTCGGGCCCGACACCGAGGCGCCGCCGCGGGTGCAGCTCGCCGGCTCGCTGTTCATGCCTGGCCGCGTCGGCGAGACGACAGGCGTCAAGGTGGTGTCCACGGTGCCCGGCAACCCGGCCGGGATCGTGGTGGCGTTCGGTTCGGACGGCAGCCCGCTGGGCGTCGTGGACGGGCCGACGCTGACGGCGATCCGCACCGCCGCCGGCTGCGGGCTCGCCACCCGGCTGCTCGCCAGGGACGACGCCAGGGTGATGGCGATGCTGGGGGCCGGAGCCATGGCCTTCGACCAGGTGGAGGCGGTACGGGCGGTGCGGCCCATCGAGCGGGTCCTGGTGTGGAGCCGGACTCCCGAGCGCGCCGCAGCGCTCGCCGACCGGATCGGCGGGGAGACGGTGGGGGATGCCGACGCGGCCGTTGCCGCGGCCGACGTGGTCACGACCGCCACTCCTGCGACGTCCCCCCTGTTCTCCGCCGGCGCGGTGCGGCCCGGAACCCACGTCAACGCGGTCGGCGCGTTCCGGCCCGAGATGGTGGAGATCCCCGGAGACGTAGTCCGCGCGGCCTACGTCGTCGTCGACGACCGGGCCGCGGCGTCCGTCGAAGCCGGCGACCTGATCCAGGCCGGCGTGGCTCCCCGCGCCACTCTGGGCGAGGTCCTCGCCGGCACCGCGTCGCCCCAGGACCGGGACGTCACCCTCTTCAAGTCGGTGGGGATCGCTCCCCAGGACGTGGCGGCCGCCGTTGCCGCGCTCCGCTGACAGGTCCCTGCTACGCCACCGTCGGCCGGACGGCAGGACCGGTGGGGCAGATCTCGATGGCGACGATCGTGTCCGAGGTGAAGCCGCGCCACGGGCGCCAGACTCGTCCGGCGCGGAACGCGGCGGTGTGAGGCGTCCAGGTGCGATAGTCGACGCCGTGGAAGACGCCGGACCCGTCCCGGAAGCGCCAGTCGAGCACGTGGACGAC
>CAYGCW010000341.1:0-3046 GCA_964348465.1 uncultured Acidimicrobiia bacterium
CATCGTGACGTTGCCCGCGAACGCACGGCGCTTGCCGCCGATGAGCACCTGGCCGCCGCCGTCGACCAGGCGCCGGGGGATTCCGTCGGCGTAGCCGACGGGCACGGTGGCCACCGTCGCCGCCGCCGGGAGGGCGCGGCGGCGCCCGTAGGATGGGCGGGCTCCGGCGGGGAGACGGCGCACCATGGAGACGTGCGACACGACCCGCATCGCGGGGCGGAGGTCGAGGTTCTCGCCGACGTGCGGCGCCGGCCGCAGCCCATAGATCCCCAGCCCGGCCCGCACCAGGTCGCCGCGCGCCTCCGGGTAGAGGAGGCCACCGGCGGTGTTGGCGGCGTGGACGAAGCGGGGGCGCAGGCCGCGCTCCGCGAGGGCGGCGACCCCCGCAGCCAAGGCACCGGCCTGTCGCTTCGTGAACTCGGCGTCCTCCTCGGCGACCGACAGGTGCGTCCACAGGCCGTCGAAGGCCAGTTTCGGCTCGGCGTCGATGGCGGCCGCCAGCGCCGCCGCCTCGGCCGGAGGACAACCCACCCGGTGCATGCCCGTGTCGACCTTGAGGTGGACGGGCACCCGCTCCTCGGCCGCCGCCGCCAGCGCCTTCACGAACCCGAGCCGGTAGGCGGTCGGGATCAGCTCCCAGCGTACGACCTCGGCGGCGTCGCCGGGGTCGGGCTCCGACAGCAGGAGGATGGGCGCCTCGATGCCGGCCTCCCGCAGTCGGACCCCCTCCTCGACGAGTGCCACTGCCAGCCACGTCGCTCCGCCGGCCAGGGCGGCGTCCGCAGCCGGCACGTCGCCGTGGCCGTACGCGTCTGCCTTGACGACAGCACACAACTCGGCCGGCGCCACTTGTGTCGCGAGCACCGCCGCGTTGTGCCGGATGGCCCCTAGATCGACCTCGATCCACGACGGTCTCATGCGGCGCCCCCGGTCGCTCCGAGGCGGCCCACGGCGCCGGCGAGGGCCTCTGCCGTGACGGTTTGCTCGCGCGCCAGGTCCGCCCCGGCGCGGCCGTGCCAGTAGGCGGCGGCGCGGGTGGCGGTCTCGCCGCCCAGGCCCTGCGCCCACAACGCTGCGATCATGCCGGTGAGGACGTCGCCCGTGCCGATCGTCGCCAGCTCGGGACCGCCGCTGGCGATCACCCACCGCTCGCCACCTACGACGAACGTCGGGTTGCCTTTCAGCAGCACCGTGCTCCGGGCGCGCCGCGCGTAGTCAAACGCCGCCGAGTAGCCGGGCTCGACGCCCGCCATCCTCCGGAACTCGCCGTGGTGAGGCGTGAGCACGGTCTCCCCGGCACGGCGTGCCAGCGCCGGAGGAGCGGGAAGGGCGTTGAGGCCGTCGGCGTCCACCACCAGCCGGCCGGACCGTCCCTCGACGACCCCGGCCACGAACTTGTCCATGTCCTTCCCGAGCCCGGGCCCGAGCACGAGCACGTCGTAACGGGCCGCCTGGTCCAGCAGGTCTGCGGCGTCGGCGGGTTCGAACCGCCGGGCGTCACCGACGGCCACCGTCATGAGACCGGGGGCCATCACCTCGTAGTAGCCGGCGAGCGCCCCCGGGCACGCCACCGCCACGGCCCCGGCGCCGAAGGCGAGCGCCGCCCGGGCTGCCAGCAGCGGCGCCCCGGTGAGGCCCGGCGAGCCGCCCGCCACCAGGACCGACCCTGCCGACCACTTGTGAGCGGTACGAGCGCGAGCCGGCAGCGGGGCGTCGGCCTGCTCGCACAGCAGCAGCTCCGGCCCCGCTCCGGGCCCGGCCAGGTGGGGCGGGTCGGGATAGGGGGGCAGGCCGATATCGACGATCTCGACGGCGCCGCTCCGATCCGGGCCCTCCCCGACGAGATGTCCGACCTTCAACGCGTGGAAGGTCACGGTGCGCTCCGCGTTGAACGCGGCGCCGCGCACCTCCCCGGTGGCGGCGTCGAGCCCGCTCGGAACGTCGACGGCGAGCACCCTCCTCCCGGCCCGCGCCCACGCGGCGGCCGCCGGTGGCAACTCGCCGCGAAACCCCGCGCCGAACAGTGCGTCGACCACGAGATCGGCGGCCGCCGGCCGGTCGAGAGGTACGACGCGCACGCCCCCGGCGACGGCGGCGACGGCCGCCTTGCGGGCCGGTCCGCCGTCGCCGCGGGGATAGCCGAGCGCATGCACCGTGACGGAGGCACCGCGCCGCGCCAGGTGGCGCGCAGCCACGTAGCCGTCACCCCCGTTGTTGCCAGGCCCCGCCAGCACCGCGATGCGGGTGCCGTAGCCCGCCCCCATCCGGGCCGCAGCGATCGCCACCGCCAGGCCGGCTCGCTCCATCAGGACCTCGACCGGCTCTTCGGCGGCCGCGTCGAGACGCGCCGACTCTGCCGGGGTGATCACGGGCTTCATCGCCCGAAATGCTACCGGTCCCGGTGCCCGCCGCCCGAGTCCGGCTCGGGGCGCCCGGAAGGCCGCGACCGCCCGGAGCCGGCCCGCGAGCCTTTCGTCCCCGGCGAGGAGAGGCCCCGGCGGGCGGCCTCAGTGCTCGCCGGTCGCCACCGCCATCACCAGCGCCGTGTCGTCGGTGTGCGTGATCGTCACCAGCACCTCCGTGACCCCCAGCATGTCGGCCCGGGCGCGGGCCGTACCGAAGAGGCGCACCCGGGGCGCGCCCCCGCCGGTGATCTCGACGTCCCGCCAGCGGACCCGGCGCCAGCCGGTGCCCATGCTCTTCATCACCGCCTCCTTGCCCGCGAACCGGGCGGCCAGCCGGCGGGCCGGCTTCGCGAACCGGAACGCATACTCCCGTTCGTGCTCCGTGAAGCATCGCTCGGCGAAACGCGGGTACTTCGCCAGCACCTCCTCGACGCGGTGGATGTCGGCGAGATCGACTCCGAGCCCGAGGATCCTCACGCGGACCCCGATCCGGCCCGCGTCGTCGCCCATGCTCGCGATACCCCTGCCGCCCGGCGGACCGCCGCCGGATTCGCCGGCTGCCCGGCGACACGGCGGGCATGAATACAGGTTGCGCGCCGGGTCACTCGACCGTCACGCTCTTGGCGAGGTTGCGGGGCTGG